>DAOVZS010000262.1 GCA_030635005.1 Thiomargarita sp.
ACGTTCAACAAGTACCGCTCCTAACGAGGCACTTTGCACCGCTGCCAGATCATTTTTGGATTCAATGACTGAAAATAGAGCATTAAATGGATTTTCAGTATCGAGCTTATCCAACAATGTATCATCAGGCAGATATGTGATCTGTTGTGGTACGCCACCGCTTAATTGTGCGGTTTCTAATTCCTTATCTAAAGCTTGACTGTTGTGTTGTTGTTGAGGCGTTTGTTGAGAGATACTTGATAGAACACTGATAATCTCAGGTACTGTGCCCTGTTGTTGACGTGCAATACGTCGTAATAATCGTGCAATATCTATCATCCAGCCACTACCCACACCGCCACTGCGATCAGCAAAAATGATAATTTGACGGGTATCGTCAATAGAAGCATATTCTAAGAGTTTTGTGTGTTCTTCTTCTAAAATACTCAGCAGTTTCCCTTTTTTCAACCATTGAAATAAGGCCATTCGTGCCAATACGCGTTGTCCTTTAGCCCCTTCTGATAAGTCTAATTCTGAACGACTGGCTTCAATATAATTTTGTGGATGAAACCATTTTAAGTGAGGCGGGATAACTTCTTGTGCAGAGGGCAAATATTGCGATGTTTGGCAAATGTCTAAAGGAGCAATGATGTCACGTATATTGTCATCCTTTTCTTGTTTTTGATTGGAATCTAAATCTACGTATAAAAAACGATAAGGGAAATTTTTAGCTTCTAAATGAGCCGCTTTCAATTGCTTTTGAGTCGCAAACAGTGCAGACCGTCCCCCACCGCCTAAACCAATGAATAATGTCGGCACCACTGTTTTTCTAGGAATGACTGCAGAGGCAGGAAGGGGTAAGGGCGTGGGTTGTACCAATGAACGGATCTGAGGGGGAATATAAGCAGAGGCTGTGCGTGTTCCCTTGTGTCGTAGCCAATACGCTAACATCCATAATAATGCGGGTAAAAATACAAGAAGTAACCAAAAATTTAAGACTAAGAGTTGAGGACGTCGTTCTCCCGTGAGTATTTTACGTTTATTTTGCGGTGTTATCACATGTAATGTGGGTGGAGTATGCCCGACTGCCCATTGCCCAATTGTTTGGGGAATCAGGGTATATGAGTAATGGCGTGTTTTAAAAGGTAAATATTCTATATTTTGGCGTATATTGCCCATATCATCTGTATTTCCTTTTGATGTTTCAAGCGGAATTACAAAATTTCCCCCTAGTGGCTGAAATAATTGTCCCCTATGACCATACAATCCCTCAACAGAATCTGTAATATAACGAAAACGATTGACAATATCTTGTAAATTACTGGGGCGCAAAACATGACTGGAATCGCCTGTAATTAATGACATATTAGACGCATCATCTTGAGGTGGGCTGACCGAAAAAAGTTGTACACCTTGGTAACGTAAGGCTTGTGCCGCATTGATAACAGAATCTAATTTTTGCCTATCAAAAACGTAACCGTCCGTATAAAATATCACCGTTTTAATGGCATTGGGTCGTGCTTGTGCCAGCAATTGATTAATGGGTAGAAAGGCGGTACTAATATCTGACCCTCCATTAATAGAGAGTTGTTTTAATCCTATATAAAAACTATTAACATCCTCATTTAAAGTGGTTTTAATGTTATTAAGACTGTCAAATACTGTGAGTGCAAAACGAATATGTCCTTGCGTATTTTCTGTAGAGAGTTCCTGGGCAACCGTACGTGCTGCTTGTATCATATCAGAGAGAGAATCTCCCATTGAACCCGAAACATCAATAACAAAAATGATCTCTACGGGTGGGGGTGCTTTCTCTTCAGAACGCGGTGCTTTATCTCCTAAAAAACTCAGGGTATAGGTAGTAGGTTCTCCCGTAAATACAATTTGGGGATTGATCGTATATTGAAGTAAGCCAGATTGGGGACGTGCATTATAGAGATGTGTATAAGCTGCAAAACTGCCAATCACTAAAATTGGGGTTAATATTAATATGAATAATCCAATGATAAAGCTTTTGAAATCTTTCATTATAAAAAAGGGGGGAATTGAGTTCCACAGGGGGAAATCCCCTGAGTGTAAGATTGATATAGCTGCTCACAGCACTGTTTAAGGTAAATCTATCCGATCTCCCAAATGTGTGCGCAGATTTTTGTCTCCATAAAACTGAAAAATAATCTTTAAATTTTGTATTTCACGTTCTGCCATTAAAGGACTTAAACCAGAAATATCAAAATTGTTTTCCAAAAAACTATCCAGTGTTTGAGAACTTTCAGAATCAGTCGGTTTGCCCACAAAGGTTTCTACCATCTCATTAACATTTTTTTGTGCCGTTTGTGCCGTTTTTACAACGCTTTGTAGGGCATGTTTGAGAATAATTTGAGTAGTTCCCCCTGATTTCGCTTCTTTTTGGCGTAATACAAAAATCACAGCTGCTCTCATGACATCTGCTTTTGGCTCATTCATCGTGGTCAGATCAATATCTTTTTCAGTCACACTATTATGAAATACCCATATTGTGTATTGTGATCCATTTGAATCTGTTTTCTCCACTTTTTCAATCGTCTGAGTCGCAATACACCGAACAAAA
>DAOVZS010000246.1 GCA_030635005.1 Thiomargarita sp.
AACCAATGCACAACGTGATCATATCAAATACTTAGCGGATCGTTATCCTGCATTATATGAAAAATACAATAGTATCCAAACACGTTTGGAAGAAGTGGCACAATTATTAGTACAACAAAGTAAAGTTTTAGATCAGTTACCCATTTCCCCTGATCTCACCTCGCTACAGATGCTGTTAACGAGGATATGCAAATATGGTGAACTAGAGGAAAATCATGCAAAGGAGGAAAGTGAGTTGCGTTTACTCACAAACAAGGCAAAGATACAGTTAAAACATATTGGATGTTGGTCAAGTTTAGAAGCTTTAGAACAAGTCGTTTTGCCAAAAATGGAGCGTATTTCTAATTTCGAACGTCGTTTTAGCGATTCTACACAAGAACAATTACGCATTAAAGAGCGTCTTTTAGAGATACGACAACGGAATGAGCATGCGACTCAAAAAATTAATACGTTATCTTGGATGGGTGATGTTCCCACAGAAAAAGATTTGCACCAAGCCCGTCAGATGAGGCAAACATATTGGCAAGACATTAAAAAGACAAAAAAAGGGGGAGCTTCCCCTAAAAATACCAATTTACCCTTATTTGATGATAAAACTAAAGCATATTTTTCACAATTTAAAAAAGGGGAGACGCTTAATTTTGATGAGAAAACGCCCCCCCCGTCTGCTGATGAAAAATATACATTATTTGAAAAAGCAATGATGGAGACAGATGAATTATCAGATCGTTTGCGTCATGAAGCCAGTAGAATCGCTGAATATGGGATGTTATTGGCGGAACAAGAAAGTACGAAAATTGAATTAGAACATCACAATAAAAAATGGTATCAGTACAAAACCTTATTATCCAATTTAACACAGGAATGGGAACAGAGTTGGCAATCTGTTGGGATTAAACCTTGGAAACCCTCTGAAATGCGGAGTTGGTTGAATGATAGTCTCTATTTACGCGAACAAATGAATGAATTGAGACATCGACGCCATCTTGCTGAAGAAAGACAAGAACTTATCACACGCTTATGTCAAGAATTAATGAAAGCCCTTTTTCCCTTTGTGGGTACAAGCTCCTTGACACATTTATCAGACTTGATTGAACAAGGAAATATATGTGTCTCTAAAATGAAGACGCAGCAACACGAATGTGATAAATTACAGTTAGAAATCAACAGTTTAATTAAAGAACAACATGGATTAAAAACAGTTAGCTTACAAATCAATCAAACCTTAAAACAATGGCACGCTAAATGGATACACGCGATTATTCCACTAGATTTACCCAGTGATACCTTGCCCAATGCGGTGCGTAATGTACTGAATGATTTAGATCAAGTGTTAAATAAGATTGATAAAGCACATAGTTTAGAACATCGTGTCACTTTGATGGAAAAAGATGCCGCAGTATTTCAACAGGATGTGGCGATGTTAGTCCAACAAATCTCCCCTGAATTTACTCAAAAATCTGTTGAAGAGTCCGTACCTGCCTTATCTAAGCGTTTAAACCAAGCCGAAAAAGAATATGCACGTTATGAGCAATTGCAACAGCGTTTACAAGTAGAACAACACCGTTTATCTGATGCACATCAACAAGTACAATTAACTGAAGCCCATTTACAGGTTTTACAAGAACAAGCCCATTGTAGTGATTTGATTACCTTAGAAAAAGCAGAAAAGGACTCTATATATAAAAAAGAGAGACTCATTACCTTGGCTAAAGTTGAAGAACAATTATTAGAACAAGGGGAAGGCTTATCTTTAGCTGATTTAGCGGAAGAAGTGCAAAAGGTAGATATCGATGAATTGCCAGGTTCTCTGCAAACTTGTACAGAAACCATTCAAAAATTAGACAAACAACGTTCCGATACTGAGCAAAATATTGGTAAATTACAAACACTTTTAAAACAAATGGATGGCAATGCGAATGCGGGACAAGCTGCCGATAACGCCCAGTTAGCCTTAGCCAAAGTACAGGAATTCACAGAACGTTATATGCATTTGCATTTAGCCAGTTCTGTATTGAAAAAGTCAATAGAACGTTACAGAGCGCATAATCAAGCCCCTTTAGTAAAACGCGCCAGTACCTTATTTCAAAGTCTTACCTTAAAACGTTTCAGTGGACTCAAAACAGATTATATGGGTAAAAATGATCAGCCAAGTTTGGTGGGTATACGCAATGATACCAGTATTCCTACCTATGGGATGAGTGAAGGCACACGTGATCAATTGTATTTGGCGTTACGCTTAGCCAGTATTGAACGTTATATTGCTAAAAATTCACCTATTCCTTTGATTTTAGATGATATTCTCATTAATTTTGATGATGAGCGTTCTAAAGCAACCCTAAAAATATTAGGAACTTTATGCCAACGAACACAAATCCTATTTTTGACGCATAATCCCCGATTATTAGAATTGGCACAAGAAGTCGTGCCTAAAAAACATTTGATGGTACATCACTTGTAATCACTTTAGGGGCATAATGCCCCTAGTGTGTTTATCAGCGTCTCATCTTGTGTAACTGTTGCCATTGCATCCTTTGCATGCTATTTGACAACCCCCGCTTTTTCGAAGCCATTTTAAACATTTTTTGCATTTGATTAAATTGCTTGAGCATGCGATTGACTTCAGGAATTTTTGTCCCTGAACCCATGGCGATACGACGTTTACGGGAACCTTTTATTAAAATGGGTAACCGTCTTTCACGCGGTGTCATCGAATTGATAATGGCAGCCATGCGCTTGATTTCAGTATCACTGAAATTTTTAGCCTTATCAGAGACTTGAGAGAGTTCAGGCATTTTATCCA
>DAOVZS010000231.1 GCA_030635005.1 Thiomargarita sp.
GGGGGGGGGGGGGGGAAGTTGTTGGGACAATAGGGCCATCCCAAATAAATTCACACATAGCACCAGCGTGAGGAGCAGAATTGCTAGTAGTAACACATGCTATACTACTCTTTCCAGCACTAATTTTGGCCTCTGTATCAATACATACATCTCGATCATTTGTTTCTGTGGTGGTAAGAGGAAGACCAGCCGCCGCATTCAGTTGCATTACACATGTTGGTCCAGAAGATACATTGTTCGGTATTGATACGGTGGACAAATCATCGAATGCCGACACCCCATAAACAACTATTCGCCCCCAGCAGCAATCCCGCCATTAATAACGGTATCCCTAATCTTTTATCTTTATACATAATATGTCACCTTTTCATTTCAATTTGATGAATTTCTAACGCTTGTAATTTATAATACACCTTGATATGTGGTATTGCAAGTTTTGGGGAGGTGCCAAAAATGTCAGTTTTACAAACAAGAGATGACATTATGTACAAAATTGATGATAAATTTACAAATCATCTATTATGGTATAGTGTTGATATATTACATACATATTTAAAGATTAGAAAAAAAATGCCGCAACATTTATCCATTTCTCAAGCAGCACGTCTCGTTGGTATCACACGTTCTATACTCCAAAAACATATTAAAAACGGGACTTTGTCCACTTTTGAAGGTAAAATTACTGTTACTGAGCTCTTACATCTCTATCCTGATGCACAAATTGTTGATAATACTGTCATAGAACGGGTAGAACGTATTAAAGAAAAAGCAGTTCGGAGACGGGTAGGGGTAGCACGGGCAACTTTAGATACCGAAATTTTGGCAACTGCATTGACTACGGTGAAGAAAGAATTGACATTAGTCACATCAAATGTTCTTCAATATCAAGAAGTGTTACAAGTATTAACAGAAAAACTCCGTATGATTGAGGAAACTGATGACGCTCATTTACGTGAACATATTGTGACACTCCATAACTGGTTAAAAAATCAAATTAATTACTAATGACTTCTATTCTTAAAGTAGGCATTGTGGGTGGTACAGGTTATTCAGGTGTTGAATTATTACGCTTATTAACACATCATCCACGGGTACAGATACATGCGGTTACTTCTCGCACAGAGGCGGGAAGACCTGTGTCGACTCTTTTTCCTAATTTACGCGGACACTTGGATTGTGTTTTTACACAGCCCACACAAGCCAATTTAGTAGAATGTGATATTGTTTTTTTTGCGACTCCCAATGGCACCGCAATGCACAGTACGCCTGATTTACTGGAAGCAGGTGTTAAAGTGATTGATTTATCCGCTGATTTCCGTATTAAAGATGTCAAAATCTGGGAAAAATGGTATGGCATGGCACATCACTGTCCTGATTTAATCGCGGAGGCGGTGTATGGATTACCTGAATGGAATAGGGATGAGATTGTAACAGCGCGTTTGATTGCAAATCCTGGATGCTATCCCACAGCCGTCCAATTAGGATTTTTACCATTATTACAAGCTGGCTTGATTGATCCACAATATTTGATAGCAGATGCAAAATCAGGTGCAAGCGGGGCAGGACGTAAAGCGAATATAGGCACATTAATGGGCGAAATGGGCGAAAGTTTTAAAGCGTATAGTGCGTCAGGACATCGTCATTGGCCTGAAATCTGTCAAAGTTTACATCAATATGCAGGTACTCCTGTTGATTTCACCTTTGTGCCTCACTTAATTCCGATGATACGAGGAATTGAGGCAACTTTGTATACACGTTTATTAGAAGACATCAGTTTAGATGACATTCAAGCTTGTTTTGTAAAATACTATCAAAATGAACCTTTTGTTGATATATTGCCTGTCCAATCTCATCCAGAAACGCGTAATGTACGGGGTGTCAATATGTGTCACTTAAGTATACACCGCCCCCAAAATAATAAGACGCTTGTTATTTTATCGGTGATTGATAATTTAGTCAAAGGGGCTGCGGGGCAAGCGATTCAAAATATGAATATTATGTCTGGCTTTCCAGAAACGACGGGATTGACTGGGGTTGCATTATTGCCTTAAATTTTTAAGAATCAATTGTTGTGTATTAATAAGGGCGTGTGCGATAAAATCTGAAAATGGTTTGAAATCACCGTTATCAGCTTGACTTAAGGCTGTTAAATACTGTCGTCGCTCTTCCATTTTAATAATCGCAGGTGGAAATTTGTTTTTAATCAGAATCAAATTCATTAAAATTCTAGCACCGCGTCCATTTCCATCATCAAAAGGATGAATTCTGACAAAATCATAATGGGCTATGGCTGCTGTAATGAGAGGATGTTGTGTAGATGTTTGAATATTTTGACATAAATGTTCCATTTCATCTATCACTTGTAGGGGTTCAATATAGTAGTGAATATTGCCATCTGTTTGCAAAACGTGATTGGGTAACTGTTTATAACGTCCTGGAGTAGCGGGTTTCTTAATTTTTTCCCCGTTTTCTGTCATCGCATGTGTAAATATAACACCTGATAAGAGTAAAGCATTGATTTCTTTTATAAGCCCTTGCGTGATCGTTCGTTCATTTGTAATGACTTGATAGAGAAAATCAATTGCTTCTGCATGGTTTCGTGCATCTAAAAAATCTTGAAAAGGTTTGCCTTCAACTGTCAAACCTTCTTGTAAAAAAAATAAGGTTTCCCCTAAAGATAAACTACTGCCTTCAATACCATTAGAATTATAAATCCATTCAATGCGTAATTTATTTTGAATCACCGCCCAAAGTTCAGGCTGTATAGGTTTTTGAGCATCAATTTTGGATTGAAGTGTATCAATAAGATTCAATTGTGTTTGAAAATTTTCAGGTAATGAATGCATAAAGATAGATTTAAGATTTGACATTTAATAAATTCAAGTATATTTTAAGCACGTTTTCGATTATTAACTGATGTTACGCACTCTGTTTCTAAAAAGCATCATTTCATGTTTTAGCTCCAGGGGTGAGACATCACATCATGCTAATTTCAATGAAACAATACCTGCAATGTTTTGCATAACTTATAGCACGAAACCTACCCCTGGCTATATTATTAAGCCCCGTTGGGGCGAAGGCACAAACA
>DAOVZS010000004.1 GCA_030635005.1 Thiomargarita sp.
CACCTAGGCTATCGTTTGATGATAAACCATCATCTTCTAACGAGTAGTTTTCGTCCCCACCTATCTCATTATCCAATGAATCGATTTCTAAAGAAAGTTCATCAGTTTCGAGTTTTTCATTATCAGATAATGACATTTCCTCTTCTAATACAGTATCATTTAACGAAAACGAATCTAATGAAAGATCATCTGTATCATCAGTCGCAAGACTTACATTGTCAGATGAGGTATCATCATTTTTTAATGATTCATCTTCTGGCACTTCTAAGTGCTCGTCTACAGAGATCTCCGTGTTATTTTGTGAAATATCATCTATGGATGGCAATTCTTCATCTAATGATAAGTTGTTATTTATGTCTTCTTCTAAGGACATATCATCATCTAAAGATAATTCGTTATCAGTTTCTTGGGGTACTTCTTCTACTGATAAGGTAGATACGGATACGTCATCGAATTCTGTTCCCAAGTCATCAATATCATCTAATTCTAAGCCTAAATCGTCTTTTTGTTCATTTATATCGTCTTCAACATCATCAAGAACACTGTCTTCAGCTGTTAAATCTGTGTTCAATTCTGTCTCATGCTGAGGTATCTCTTCAATAGAATCATCAAGATTGAAATCATCAAAACTATCAACTTGCGTTGCAGTATCATCTTCCATTGAAATCGTTTGACTCGGCTCATTAAACTGATCCAAATCTTTTTCTACTTCTTTGTCATGTTTATCTACTAAGCTCAAAAGATCATTATCCGTATCATCTATTCTGAGCATTCCAACTTCTGGTTCGTCAATATCATCTATTTTTAAAAGTATCGGAGGAAGAGCTGTACTAATAGATGATTTCTCAGAAGGTAATTCAAGACCCGGAGATAAATTATGCCATAATTCATCAGCCTTTTTCTTTAAAGGACTTTTTGTATCTATGGTATCAGATAAAATGGTGTATTGTTCTTCAAATTTATCAGTTTCTTGAGCAGCAGCATAAATTTCAAGCAAATTTAAGCGATAATCATGATGAAAAGGATATTGTTCAATCGCAGATATCACTAACTCTTCCGCTTTCTTGAAATTTTCTGGATCAGAATCATCCGCGTAAGCAAGATAGACGTCAACCTTTTCTTTTAATTCTTTATCAAAAACAGGATCTATTTCTTCTTTTATCTCCGCACTGTCAGGCTGTTCCTGTAATTCTTGTTCAAGTGTTACATCTACTTCTTTTGTATTATCCTCATGCTCAGTATTCTGTTTCAAAGTAATACGATTGATTTCTTCACGGAAACTTTGTTCATAGGCTTCCCCTAAATTGGCACGATCTTTCAAAACCTGACTCATTGCCACCATACTTGTTTGTTCTGTTTCCTCATCTAAATCAGAATCATTAAGTTCTTTATTTCTTTGTATCTGTTTTTGTTGCTTAGTACGAGGTGTGTACCATATCAGAAAACCGCCAATGAAAAAGAATACAAGTGTCCCGCCTCCTATACTAAACCAGCCCCCCGGAATTTGTTTTACTAAATCTGTAACAAGTGTGATAAAGTCAGATTCTTCTGATTTATCTTGTTTCGCTGCATGAGATTCTTTTTCTTCCGTTTTTACTACTTTTTCTTCCGTTTTTACTACTTTTTCTTCCGTTTTTACTACCTCTTCTCCTGATGTCTCTACTGTGTTACCGTCCTGAGTAGTCGCTACTGTTTCTTCTTCGATATTAACAGGTTTTTCATCTGATTCTTTATTAGGAACAACTGTCGAACCACCATCATTATTAATAGGTGTTTCTTCTCCTTTGTTAGCTTGTGCAACAACTATTCCTGTTTCACTTGCCATTACTTCTAAATTATCCAGTGTATCATCTATAGAATCCGGAGTAATCGCATCAATAGGTTCGGTACCTGTCCCCCCTTGATTAATGGGTTTTTCTTCCCCATGTTCAGTTTTTTCAGACAGACTACTGACTAATTTTTTTTCTTGTTCTTTTATTGTGTCTTCCAATTCCGCAATTTTCTGATTTTGAGTGGTTAATGCCTCTTTTACTTTTTTTAATTGCTGTTCTTTATTTTGAACGACATCATAAGTTTTTTTAATTTCGGATTGTAATAGTCTATTTTCAGACTGCAAAGTACTATTGTCGTCTGTTAATTGAGCTATTTCTGTTTGAGGTGTCGTTGCATCTTGAATATGTGGAACTGCACTTTGTTGTGCTTGTGTGCCATCCCAGTCTGGAATGTGTAATGTTTCACCTAACTTAATTAACTTTTTATTACCATTAATAAATGCATTCGGATTATGAGTATAAATTTTGAACATATGGTATCGCATAGAAACTCCTTTAGGGAGTGTTCTTTTTGCAATTTTCCATAAATTGTCATTATAACTAATAATATAAGTCCCCATGATAACCTTCTTTTTTGGGGGGGTAGTGACAATTACAGGAGGATTATTAACAGTGTCAAGCTGCGTTGCTATCGAATTGGGTATATTTTCTGTTTCTGATTGTGTTGTTGGGAAGAGAGCAGTTTGTGCTTTTTCATACAAATATGGATTCAATACAATACTATACTCACGTGCAATGTCACCGCCTGTCCAATTTAAATGCAGCTTCAGCACAAAAGTGGGTTCTGTGACCGGTTCGCTAGTAAATATAGACAATAGTATGGATGTTTTACTTGTCAGTTCAGTCTTCCAATCTAATGTTTTTTGTATAGAAGCATAATCTGCTGTTGCATTAATAGTTAGGATCGCACCTATTGGGATAGCAATAATTTTTATATGTGCTTTTAAGGGTTCATTTAGACCAGAATCTACCTGAATATTATGCACTCCTAAAGCATGAATTTCAAATGCGAAGAGTGTTAAGATCAAAGCAAAGCTTGTGAGTATTTTTTGTTTCATTCTATTTCCCTCTATATATATTCTTTTATCAAAATTTCAGCGATTTGAATGCTGTTCAGTGCAGCACCTTTTCGAATATTATCGGAAACTATCCATAAATTAAGACCATAAGAATGAGAAATATCCTCTCGGATACGTCCGACAAAAACGGCATCCTTATCAGATGCTTCTGTGACTGCGGTTGGATAACCACCTGGTTGGCGTTCATCCATTAAGACAACACCAGGTGCTTTTTTTAATAAAATTCTTGCTTGTTCAGTCGTAATTTTTTGATGTGTTTCAATATGTACCGCTTCTGAGTGTCCATAAAACACTGGAACACGCACTGCTGTTGGATTCACTAATATCGACTCATTCTCAAAAATCTTTTTAGTTTCCCACACCATTTTCATTTCTTCTTTGGTATAACCATTTTCCATAAAAACATCAATATGTGGCAACACATTAAAAGCGATAGGTTTGGGATATACGTCACATTTAATTGGTTTACCACTCAGTCTTGCAATACTTTGGGTGGCCAGCTCTTCTATAGCTTTCTTGCCACTGCCAGAAACTGCTTGATAAGTAGCCACATTAATCCGTTTAATCCCCACCGCATCATAAATTGGTTTCAAAGCAACAAGCATTTGTATGGTAGAACAATTGGGATTGGCGATAATATTACGTGATTTATATTGTGATATTGCATGTGGATTGACTTCTGGAACAATAAGAGGAATATCCTCATCTCTTCGAAATTGAGAAGTATTATCTATCACCACGCATCCCGCTGCAGCCGCACGTGGGGCATAAATAGCAGACACAGAGGCCCCTGGTGAAAATAAAGCTAATTGTACTTTTGAAAAGTCAAATTCTTCTAAATCATTAACAATTAAATATTTTCCTTTAAATTCGATCCGAGTGCCCGCACTTTTTTTACTGGCAATAGGATATAGCTTATTGATGGGAAAATGACGTTCTTCTAATAAGGAAATCATAATATTTCCAACAACACCAGTCGCTCCAACAACAGCGACATCAAATAAACGTTTCATCTCTTGTATGCTCTCCTAAGCTGAACGTAATAATGCGGCAACTACAGCATCACCCATTTCACGTGTACTAATGGCATTTTGACCAATATCTTGTGTACGTAAACCATCGCGTAAAACTTGACTCACTGCAGTTTCAATGGCAATAGCTAATTTTGGTTGATTTAACGTATAACGTAACATCATAGCCACAGATAAAATGGTGGCTAATGGATTAGCAAGGTTTTTTCCTGCAATATCTGGTGCTGAACCATGTATGGGTTCATACATACCCTTATTATTGGCATCTAATGAGGCCGAAGGTAACATGCCAATAGATCCTGTGAGTTGTGACGCTAAATCTGACAATATATCGCCAAACATATTAGTAGTTACAATCACATCAAATTGTTTGGGGGCACGTACTAATTGCATAGCAGCATTATCAACATACATGTGAGATAGTGCCACATTGGGATAATCTTTGCTCACTTGTATCACAATTTCTCGCCAGAATTCGGTAGCTTCTAAAACATTCGCTTTATCAACAGAACACAAACGTTTTTGTCTCTTTTCAGCACTTTCAAAAGCCACTCGTGCAATACGTTCAATTTCATGTTCACTGTATACAAGTGTATTAAAAGCTTGACGTTCGCCATTCTCAAGCGTATGAATACCACGGGGTTGTCCGAAATAAATACCCCCTGTCAATTCACGTACAATTAAAATATCTAAGTTTTCAACCACTTCTGGTTTTAGCGTTGAAGCGTTGGCTAATTCAGGAAAAAGTATCGCAGGTCTTAAATTGGCAAATAGTTTGAGTTCAGAGCGTAAACCTAATAAGCCTTTTTCGGGACGACGTGCAATTTCAAGCGATTCCCATTTTTGCCCTCCAACCGCCCCTAATAATACTACATCTGCTTTTTTAACTAAATCTAATGTTTCATCAGGTAATGGATATCCTGTTGCATCAATGGCTGCTCCCCCAACTAAACCGTGTTCCAAGTGTATATCTAAAGCAAAAGAATTTTGTAATGTCTTTAATACTTTGATAGCCTCTGCAATAATTTCGGGCCCAATACCATCACCGGGTAAAATTGCAATTGTTTTAGTCATAATATATGTTCCTATTGAGTGAAAAGCCAAGGATTGTCTTGTTGTCGTTGTTTCTCATAAGCCACAATCTTATCGGCATATTGCATGCTTAAACTAATATCATCTAAACCATTTTGTAAGCAATGTTTTCTAAAAGCATCTATAGAAAAACTCAATTTTTCGTCACTTGGTGTGCTTACCATTTGTGCTTCTAAATCAACAGTCAGACGATATCCGGGTGTTTTCTCGACTGCGCTGAATAAGGAATCAACGATATTATCGTCTAAAATTAAGGGTAATATAGAATTTTTAAAACAATTATTATAAAAAATATCAGCAAAACTCGGTGCAATAATGACGCGAAAACCGTCATCCAACAAAGCCCAAGGGGCATGTTCACGGCTTGAACCACAGCCAAAATTATGACGTGCTAATAAAATCTGTCCTCCTTGATAACGGGCCTGATTTAAAACAAAATCTTGATTTAAAGGGCGATGGGTACAATCTTGTCCTGGTTCACCATGATCTAAGTAACGCCATTCATCAAATAAATTGGGTCCAAAACCTGTACGAGAAATAGATTTTAAAAACTGTTTTGGAATAATGGCATCAGTATCAATATTAGCTCGATCCAAAGGGACGACCACACCTGTTAAAGTTGTAAAGGGTTGCATGTTATTGGTTATGAGTTGTTAGTTATTTAAGATTTTGATTCGTGCAAAACGGCGTTTACCTACTTGATACACATGATTTGAATTCGCAGGCATTTTTAAAGTCCGATTATTTATTCGTTCTCCGTCAATTTTAACAGCACCTTGTTTAATCATACGCATTGCTTCGGAAGTGCTTGGTGTTAAACCAGCTTGTTTAAGTACATTGGCTATCGCCATTTCCCCCATATTTAAGGTCACTTCTGGCATATCCTCTGGCATTTTACCTTGCTGAAATCGGGCTACAAATTCTTCATAAGCATGCTCTGCTGCTTTTCGGCTATGAAAACGTTGAATGATTTCTTGGGCAAATGCAACTTTAATATCACGTGGATTCACACCTTCTTTGACTGATTGTTGCCAGTCTTGAATTTGCTTGGGTGTTTTAAAACTTAATAAATCAATATAACGCCACATTAAGGTATCAGAAATAGACATTATTTTACCAAACATATCATCTGGTTTATCAGTAATACCAATATAATTACTTAAGGATTTAGACATCTTTTGTACGCCATCTAATCCTTCTAAAATGGGCATCGTCAAAACGACTTGCGGTGTTTGACCATAATGTTTTTGTAATTCACGTCCCACTAATAAGTTAAATTTTTGATCTGTTCCCCCTAATTCAACATCTGCTTGTAATTCTACAGAATCATAACCTTGTATTAAAGGATATAGAAATTCGTGAAGGGATATTGGTATTCCGCCTGTATAACGTTTATGAAAATCATCACGTTCCAGCATGCGTGCTACGGTGTGTTTCGCTGCTAATTTAATCAACCCCCCCGCATCCATTTTATTCATCCATTGTGAATTAAAACAAACTTTTGTGGTGTTAGGATCAAGAATTTTATATGTTTGTGCTTGATAAGTACGTGCATATGCTAATACTTGGTCACGTGTTAATGCTTGGCGCGTGATATTTTTACCCGTGGGATCGCCAATCATACCCGTAAAATCGCCGATTAAAAAGAAAATAGTATGACCTAGTTCTTGAAACTGACGTAATTTATTGAGTAGTACTGTATGTCCTAAATGCAAATCAGGTGCTGTTGGATCAAAACCAGCCTTAATATTCAAGGGTTGTCCATGTTTTAACTTAGCACGTAATTCATCTTCTAGTAATATCTCATGGACACCTTGTTTAATTTGAGTGAATGCCTCTGTTACCATGTACAACCTCAATAGTTGACATAAAAAAAATATTTAGTCTAACATAAATGCGATTTAAAAAAAAGTACATGCTGATAATGTCAATATCTAGTAAACTAAAGTTATATTTGTAATATGACTCAAAAAATATAAGTATGCTGTATTTGAAGCTGACTATCAAATATGCTTATTTCGTTATGAATTATAAACCTTATTAAAATAGATAATAAATAATATGCAGTTTTTAAAAAAAACGCTACTCCTAATAATATTCAGTCTTATTATCATCTGGATATTGTTTATGTGGTTTAATAAACAAACAAAACCGAATCCCAAAATTGAAACCAATATCCAAACTCAACCTACGATTGCTCCAATTTCATTGGCAAAGGCTGCCCAACAATCAGGTTTATTAAAGAAACAAGTTGATAAACTGGCTCACATTTTTCAATGGGAGATAGATTTTGAACAGGAAGTTCATCCACGTAATCAATTTCGAATTATTATGGGAAAAAATAAACAACAGGATATTTTGGCTGTTGAACTTTCTACACAAAATAAGACGTACCGTGCAATACGCTATATGGGTGATTACTATACTCCAAAAGGCGTGCAGTTACAAAAAATTTCTATTTTATCTGCCCCTGTAAAATTTACCACGATTAGCTCGCCGTTTGGAACACGTACGCATCCTATTTCTAAAAATACCCGTTTTCATAAAGGAATTGATTATGCGGCTCCTTCTGGCACACCGATTATCGCTGCTGGCGATGCTACTGTTAAATTTGTAGGGAGACAACGTGGTTATGGAAAAGTTGTTATTTTGGAACATCATAAACAATTGGTTAGTTTGTATGCACATATGTCACAACATGCTAAGGGGTTACGTGTGGGTAACACTGTTATTCAAGGTAAGATTATTGGTTATGTGGGTCATAGTGGCAGTGCGACTGGGAATCACTTACATTATGAACTTAAATTAGATGGTGTGCCCCTTAATCCACAATCTGTGATACTCCCTATTAGTGTATCAATTCCCCAAAAACGCAAAGAACATTTTTTAAATACAATTAAAAAAGTGCTGACACAATTGGATATATTAAGTCAACGTACTCACACAAAACTGGTACAAATTGCCCCGTTGCTTCCTTAAGCACTAAGGTTGGAAAAATTAAACATAAAAAAGATGGTCATTTTATAATGAAGAATGTAGATACATTAGTAGCAGATGATTCTCCAAAATTAGAACGGGATGTTTTTGAATTTAAAGATGAATTTAAAAAAAGATTGGAACAGAACGGTCCTTATTTAGCAGGAACAGCAAGCCTTTTAAAGGATAAATATGATATTGAAGCAGGTAGTTTTCCGCTAGAAATACAGTGGAAAGATTGGCTTAATCCTTTAAATCCGATCACAAATGGGTTCTATATTATTGCAAAACGTGATTTTGCAAAAGAGTTATATGAGAGTAGTATGAATCATACGATTACTGTACATTTGACAGTAATATCTGAAAAAGTGATCATTCATCGCATTATTTTATCTGGGGTTGGAGAATATTTTACAGTTAAACAAATCGAAGATGAAGCATCTTGGGAAAAAGCACAAGAAGATGACACTTTGGAAGCTTACCACACATATCTAAGTGGTTATACTTTTAAAAAATATAGGGAAGAAGCACTAATAAAATATGAGGATTATAAGACAAAAAAAGGAGAACAACAACACTCTAAAATTTTCGAATTTGATATTGTGACTGTTAATGCTATGGGTGAAATCATTAACACAGAACAAACACAAACTCAATATCATATAGAAGACTTAGGTAATGGTGTGACACTAGAAATGGTGGATATTCCAGGTGGTACATTTATAATGGGATCTGCGACTGAGCCTGAACAAGATGAAGATGAAAGTCCAGAGCATGAAGTGACTGTAAAATCATTTTATTTAAGTAAATATCCTATCACTCAAACTCAATGGAAAGCTGTTATGGGTAATAACCCCTCTTTTTTTAAAGGGGATACACGTCCTGTTGAACGGGTTTTATGGCATGATACTCTCAAATTTTATAAACGTCTTTCTGAAATAACAGGGCGCGCTTATCGCTTACCTAGTGAAGCAGAATGGGAATATGCTTGTCGTGCAAATACAACAACATATTTTCATTATGGTGATGTTGTTAATGCTGAATTGGTCAATTATAATGCTAAAAATGAGTCGAAAGGTATTTATTTAGAAGAAACAAGCAATGTAGGTAGTTTTTCCCCGAATGCATTTGGTTTATACGATATGCATGGAAATGTATATGAATGGTGCGCTGATCCTTGGCATGAAAATTATGACGGAGCACCCTCTTTTGCACGTGTTTGGGAAGAAGGGGGCGTTTCTTCAAAACGAATACTACGCGGTGGTTCATGGTTAAGTACGCAATGGTATTGTCGTAGTACGACGCGCAACTGGCTTTCAACAGTCAATTTGTATGACAATGTTGGTTTCCGTGTCGCTTTGATTGCGAATGCTTGGTGTTCTACGTGAACATACAGTGACGAAAAATTATTCCCACGTGATTATTTCGTGGGAACGTGAGACTATGGGAACGTGAGACTATCGTTGTAAAATCAGCTCTAATACCAATTTGCTACCAAAATAAGCAAACATCAGTATCACAAATCCACTAATATTCCAACGTATTGCAGTTTTACCCCGCCAACCATAACGCCAATGTCCCCACAATAAAGTGGCAAAAACACTCCAAGCAATAAGTGACAATACGGTTTTGTGTACCTTATGCTGTACAAATATATCTTCTAAAAAAATAAGACCACTTAGCAAACTAAATGTCAGTAACACAAATCCTAAAGCAATCATTTGAAACAGTAACTTTTCCATCACTTGCAAAGGCGGTAATCTTTGCATGACCCAAGCGGGGTGTTTATGGTGTAGTTGATAATCTTGAAGTGCTAAAAAAACCGCTTGCAAAGCGGAAATGCTTAATAAACTATATGCAATGATGGAAAATAGAATATGAAGACGTACCCCAAAATCTTGCGCTACTGATACAATCCGTTCTGTATGAAAAGAGGCTTCTAAAACTATCATCATAGCTGCTAAAATAAATAAGATAAATGCAAGATTTTCCACAGGTTGTCGTATTAAACTTAGCAATAATAATAAAACAATCATCCAAGAAATCAAGGAACCCGCATTGAAAAAACCTAAATTTAATCCTAATGGTGTGAGTATATTCTGATATAACACCACCGCATGTAGGCTTACTGCGATCCCTCCTAACAGGAGTAACATATGTTTACGATTCAGGCTACCTATTTTAAAAAATCGTGATAAGGCAGCTGCAATGTATAATAATATCGCAGATAAACTGACTAGATTCACAAGCGTGTTCCTATATCGTTTTTGAGGATCGATATTTTAAAATAAATACAATCCTCAAAATATGGTTGATTAAATTATTTAGATTTTGGTTGACTTTTAGCCTGTTCTAAGGCAATTTCTTTTAATGCAGCAAAAGAATTTTGATGTGCTCCTCCCTCAATGGCTTTCACTGCTAATTCTTGTGCTTGTTTGAATGCGGATTCCAATTGTTTGGATAACTTATCAATTTGGCTATTCTGATTTTTCACTTGTTCTTCTAAAGCATGAATCTTTAATTGATACACGTTTTCATCACCAATAAACTCTTTGGTGACTAAATCTGTTTTAATTTTGGCTTGATGACGTGCAATACCTGTACCTTCATCTTTGGCTTTTTTGATAGCCGCTTTCAAATCATTAGGAAAACCGTCCACTTTGGCTTTGGAATCTTGAAACTGTTTTTCCCGTTGTGTCAGTGCTGTCTCATGCTCTGTCCAAGTTTTACGACGTGTTTCTTCCTGTTCATCTAAAGCTTGTTGCTGTTGCTGTTGTTGTTGCTTGTATTCTTCACCGCTTAATCCACGTTGCAAGGTTAAATTATAACGATATTCTGTATCATCACGCTTTTGGATTTTCTTATCAGAAGAGTCATTGTCTTGTAAACGGGCGTTTGTTTCTTCTTTTTCATCTTGCCAAGCTTTGTTTTTTATCAACCACGCATTGTCACATTCATCATGCTTTTGTTTTTGAGTTTCTTGATATGTTTTGGATAAGTCTGTATACTGTTTTAACAGGTTACCCAAGGTATCTTCTGCAATACTTATCTTATATAAGTCTACTAAATGAGTACTTTCAGTATCCACTTGAGTGCGTACATCTTTAAGATGTGAGGCTTCAACGAGTAGGTTTGTCGATAATTGACTCAAAGCCAGATTAAATGTTTCACCCATTGCCACCAAGTTTTGAATCACTTTATCCATTGCAGCATGTGTATACTGTGTTGCATTCTCTGTACTTTCATTTTTAGGTTCGCTTGCAACTGTTGGGGTTAATACTTGTTCCTGCTGCGTTTCTAATGTTTTAAAAGCAATTTCTAATTCTTTATACGCGACGAGAATTTCTGCTTTAGTACTTCTAGGCTGCACTTTTTTGACCATTATTGAAAGTCCTCAGTTAGGCGGTGGCTTGTTTAGATTGCCCTGTACTGGACACGGCTGTCATGGCAAGTTGTTGTATTTGCAGAGACGCTGCTTGCATTTGTTCGGATAATTGACTAATACGTGTTTTCTGTTCGGTGACAGTTTGGTTGAGAGATTCCAGCTTTAATTCAAAACCTTGATGCTTAGATTCTCGCTCTTTTTCCAATAATTTAGATTTATTCTCTTCATCCTTAATCGTCTCTTTAATAGCACTTTCACGGTTTTGTTTCACTGCTTCTTCAATCTCTTTGGGAATAGATTCAATTTTAGTGGTGTATTCAAGTAAATTTTCTTGTTCTTTATCAAGAAATCGTTTTCGTTCTGCCCAATCTTTATCTTTGATTCTTTGCTCTTCTTCAAGTTGACGTTCTAAAGCCCGCTGACGTTTTCCGTAATCATCGGAATTTTCGGTGTGTTGCCAATTGCGTTTATAATCATGCTCTTCTTCAGATAATTGACGATTTTTTTCCTGTTCAGTGTGTTGTTTTTTTGTCTGAATGTCATAATCTTGTTGTTGTTTTTGCCAAATATCACGTTGTTGGGATATCTCTTTTTCCAGCACTTCAATCTTTTGACTGTGTTCTTCTGCAGTCACTGTTAATGTCTTCTGATGCTCTTGTTGTAAAATATTAAGTGCTTCAGCAGCTATTTGAGTATGACACAAGTTTGTTAAACGTTGTTTTTCGACTTGAATGGCTTGTTGAATATGTGCCAATTTTTCCACTTCAGACGTCATTTTCTGCGTCAAATCTTCGATGGATTGACCAAAACTGGATTGTAATTGTGCTAAGAATTGAAAAATACTGTCATGAGTGTAGGTTGAAGCCTGTTGAACAAGATCTTTATCTTTTTGTCTCGCAGCGATCTCTTGTTTTGTGGCGACTTTTTGGGATACAGACTGATAGTCTGCACGTAACTTTTCAAATTCTTTGAGAATGGTTTGTGGATCTGAGTGTGACATATTCATTTCTCATTTTTCAAATTAAGTAAAATATATTATAACATAAATGAGATTTTTGTCAAACTTTTAGGCAGGAAATGTGAAGAGAAAATTGAAACCAAGTTTATCTTAAAAACTTGGTTTCTCTAAAGACTTAAGGCGTAAAAGAAGAACCGCATCCACAAGTAGTGACAGCGTTAGGATTACGAATTACAAATTGAGAACCTTCTAAGCCTTCTGTATAATCAATTTCAGCACCGACAAGATATTGATAACTCATTGGATCTATTAACAATTTGACGCCTTGATTTTCAACAACGGTATCATCTTCTTGGGTATTTTTATCGAATGTAAAGCCATATTGAAAACCTGAACATCCTCCACCTTGAACAAACACGCGTAGCATAAGGCTATCATCGTTTTCTTCCTTAATCAATTGTTGTACTTTATTAGCGGCATTGTCAGTAAACAATAAAGGGGTAGGTATTGCTTCTTCACTCATCGTCGTTTCTCCATTAATAAATTATGTTAAAATTTCTAACACTTCTTCAAGTTCTTTACGTAATTGTCGAATAAGTTGTTGGCTTTTTTGCATATCTTCCCCTGCGGTTTCACCTAATAAATGTTGTTTCGCACCGCTAATGGTAAAGCCTTGTTCATACAATAATCCACGAATTTGACGAATTAAAATGACATCTTGTCGTTGATAATAACGCCTATTTCCACGTCGTTTAATAGGGCGAAGTTGGGGAAATTCTTGTTCCCAATAACGTAATACATGAGGTTTCACAGCACATAATTCACTGACTTCACCAATTGTAAAATAACGTTTCCCTGGAATAACTGGGAGATCACTTACGTTTCTTGTGAGTTCTAGCATAAGTTTCTATCCGTATTCTTAGTTTTTGACCTGGTTTAAAGGTAACAACACGCCTTGCACTAATTGGGATTTCTTTCCCTGTTTTTGGGTTTCTGCCAGGACGTTCTAGTTTATCATGTAAATCAAAGTTACCAAATCCAGAGAGTTTAACGTGCTCTCCTGCTTCTAAAGCGAAACGGATTTCTTCAAAAAACGATTCTACCATTTCTTTAGCTTCTCGTTTATTTAAACCCACTTCATTATAAAGCCCGTCTGCTAATGCTGCTTTAGTTAATGCCATAGTTTATTTCCTTAAGTGTGCTCCTAAATTTTGTTCAAGTGTACTGAGCACCTGTTCAAGCACCGTATCCACTTCTGAATCGATCAAATTGCGCGCTAATGCTTGAAAAACTAAGAGGATGGCTACTCCTTTATGTTTGTCTTTAATTCCAATTCCTTGATAAACATCAAATAATTGGCAATCAATCAATATTTCGGGTGCAATCTTTGTAATACAATCAAGTAATTGTGTCGCACTCACCCCTTCTGGGACGCTTATAGCAATATCCCTACGCATAGATGGATATTTAGACACCTCTTTAAATTGAGGTAACGGTGCTATGCATAATGGGGAGAGTCGTAATTCAAATAAGTACACAGGTGCTATTAAATCTAACGTTTCAATTAGATTCGGATGCAGGGTTCCCATAATGCCTATGCATTCTTTTTCCTGATAAATCCTGGCTGTTTGTCCAGGATGTAACGCAGGATGTGTGCTTTCTGAAAAATGATAGCCATTGCTTAAACTTAATAAGGCTTCAATATCTCCTTTAACATCGAAAAAATCAACATGTTGTCCTTTTTCTCCCCATTGTTCAGGAGAACGAGCCCCACTTACAATCCCTGCGATCATCATTTCTTGATGTATTTTGACCTTTTCTTGAACAAATCTTAAGCCTGTTTCAAAAAAACGTACTCTATGTTGTTGACGTTTTTGGTTATAGGCTAATGCTTGTATTAATCCAGGCCATAAAGAAGTTCGCATGACTGCCATATCACTTGCAATAGGATTTGCTAAAGCAATAGACTCAGTATCAGGGCTAAAGTGTGCTTGTACTTTGGGATCAACGAAGCTATAGGTAATTGCTTCTTGATAATCTCGTTGAACAAGTACGGCTTGAAGCTGTGTTAAGGTCACCGATTGTTGTGGGTGCATCACCATACTTGATTTTGGAGGATGGCTGGGTAAATGATTATAGCCATGTACTCGTGCTAATTCTTCAATTAAATCAACTTCAATGGCAATATCAAATCGAAAACTGGGAGGAGAAACGTGCCATGTTTCTCCGTGCTGTTCAATTTTCAAGCCTAAACGTGTTAATATGTCGCTAATTTCGCTCGTTTCTAAAGATTTTCCCAATATACGTTGAATTCTTGACGCACGGAGTTCAATGATTGGAGGAGCAGTTCTTTGTTCAGCGACTTCAATAATTGGACCTGCGTTTCCGCCCACAATATCTAATAATAATGTAGTCGCACGTTCCATAGCACGAATTTGCAAGGCAGGATCAACGCCACGTTCAAAGCGGTGTGAGGAATCGGTGTGTAATCCATAACGTCGTGCACAACCAGAAGCATATTGTGGTTCAAAAAATGCACTTTCTAAAAAGATATCTTGCGTATTCATCATTACGGCAGATTCTGCACCTCCCATTACCCCAGCCATCGCAAGAGGCTGTTTTTGATCTGCAATAATGAGTGTTTTTTCATCTAATTGGACGGTGTGTTCATTTAATAATGTGAGCAATTCTCCAGTACGTGCCATTCTGACTTGTATACCCCCCGATAAAGCATTAAGATCAAAGGCATGCATGGGTTGCCCTAATTCTAATAACACATAATTGGTGATATCAACAATGGCTGTAATGCTACGTAGTCCGCTACGCCGCAAACGTTCTTGCATCCATAATGGCGTTTGGGATTGAGCGTTGACGTTTTTAATGACACGCCCCACATAACGAGGACAGGCTTTGGTATGCTGAATAGTTACCGGAAATGTATCAGAAATACTGGCAACTATGGGCGTGTATTCAGGTACAGAAACAGGACTACGTGTTAATACACCCACTTCACGTGCGATCCCTTCAATACTTAAGCAATCTCCACGATTAGGGGTAAGATCAATATCAATACTGACATCTTCTAATTGTAAATAATGCCGTATATCTTCACCAATAGGTGCATCAAAAGGCAAAGGCATTAAACCTTCTGAACTGTCTGCTAAGCCTAATTCTTGAGCAGAACATAACATCCCATAAGAGAGCACTCCGCGTAATTTACTTTTTTTAATCTTTAAACCTTCTAAACGTGCCCCAATCAAAGCGGTAGGTACACGTAAACCAACAACAACATTAGAAGCACCACACACAATTGTTAAGGATTCTTCAGCTCCTACATTGACGTGACAAATTTGAAGTTTTTGAGCATCTGGATGTGCTTCAACAGAAAGTACTTCTCCAATAACTACTTTATTAAATGTTGCAGCGACGGGTTTAACACTATCGACCTCCAAACCTGCCATTGTTATTTTCTTGACTAATTCATCGGTGAGTAATGGTGGATTAACCCAATCTCGTAACCAGTTTTCACTGAATATCATTTTGTGTTACCTTTAGAATTTTGATTGTATATCATCTGATCACATCACGAAATGGGTTTATGTCTATTCCAATGGTGACAACTGGGACATTGCCAATACAACATTTTTGCTGTGAATCCACATTGGGTACATTGGTAAACGGGTTTATTTTTTAATAAGTCCGTTATCATGTCTTTTAAAAGTAACACATATTTGTGCGTATCAGTTTTAGAAAGGGTTATATCAAGTATTAATTTTATCCCGCGTAATGAAGGGGGTTGTTCTTGTAATTTACTGATGATAAAATCATCCAAGTCAATATCTTTTAATAAGGAAGTGATACTAGGATGACGTTCAACCAGTAATCTTAAATAATAGGTAAATTCTTCGGGTTTTCCAATTGCTTGGTAACATGTTTGTAAGGGAGTGATGATTTCACTTAAATAAGCAGGATTTTGTTGTTCTACTCGTTGAAAGGCTGTAATTGCGAGATTATACTTATCTTTTTTTAAAGCGAATTTTGCTTCTAATAAACTCGCCCGAACACAATTGGGATCTATTTTTAACGCTTCTTGTATCGCTTTTTCTGTGCCTTGTTCTGCTTGTTCACAATAATATTGTGCAATGTTTACATGCATCGATTTATGCGATGTCTTTTCCACTTGTTGTGCTGTACTAATAGCCCCTTCCCAATCTTGCACCGTTTGATAAATTTCTAATAATTGGCACAAAGCAAGTGTATGATGACTGTCTGAAGCAATCAGTTTTTGAAAAGCTTGTTCTGCCTTATCCAATAAGCCAGCTCGATGATAATCCAAGCCCAATTCAAACAATGCTTTATTGCGTTTGTCAGAATACAGCGAAAGATTTTGATGAATGCGAATAGCTTTGTGAAATTCACCCCGACGTCGGAAAAATGTCGCTAAAGCAAAATGGGTTTCAACAGTATCATCTCCCACTTCAACAAGTTTAATAAAAACCTCAATAGCTTTATTGGATTCTTCATTCAGTAGATAGTTTAATCCCTTGATATAATCAGGTGATAAACTATGTGCAGACTGTTGCTGATATCGTGCTGTTAACCATCCTGAGATGACAGCGAATGGTAATAATAACCATAATAAATCAATCATGAGTTCACGCCAACAGGGTGGATGACGCGCTCACCCCCCTAGCATTTTACTTATAAAATACAACACGGTTATTTTGCGCGTGCATAACCGCCGCCGATATTTACTCGTTCTCGCAATTCTTTTCCGGGTTTAAAATGAGGGACAAATTTTTTGGGTAAAATGACTGTTTCTCCTGTTTTGGGATTACGTCCTTTTCGAGCAGGACGTTTATGCAAAGAAAAACTTCCAAATCCGCGAATTTCTATCCGTTCATCTCTTTCCAGAGCTTCTATCATCTGTTCTAAGATAGTTTTTACTGCTAAATCAATATCTCTTTGAAATAATTGAGTTTGTTTCAGCGTTATCGCATCAATCAGGTCGGATTTTGTCATCTCAAGTATTCGTTATCACTGATATAGATGTGTATATAAATTATTTATGATTAGAAATCTGTCAGATTTTTTAAATCTGACAGATATTTTGACGCTTATTTTTAATTTAATTTATTGACTTTCCATCTGTTCTTTCAATAAATCACCCAAAGTTGCATTAACAGAAGAGGGAACATTGGCATAATCTTGCATTGCGGTGGCTTCTTCTTGCGAAAGTAACGCTTTAACAGATAAATTAATCATACGTTTCTTTCTATCTACTCCAATGATCTTGGATTCAACTTCTTCACCTTTCTTTAATACATTTCGAGCATTTTCAACACGGTCTCGTGCTAATTCTTGAACTCGTAATATACCTTCTACTCCTTCTTCCAACTGTATGATGGCTTTATTGTTTTCTACTTCCGTCACAATACCTTTAACTACTTCACCTTTGGGATGTGTCGTCACAAAGTTAGAAAAAACATCCTTATCTAACTGTTTAATACCCAGTGAAATTCTTTCACGTTCGGCATCAACAGCTAAAACAACAGCTTCAACTTCATCCCCTTTCTTATAATTTCGAACAGCGGTTTCACCTGGAACATTCCAAGAAATATCAGAAAGATGGACTAAGCCGTCAATATCACCTTCTAAACCTATGAAAATACCAAAGTCAGTGATCGATTTGATATGACCCGCCACTTTGTCATTTTTATTATGTGTGCTTGCAAATTCTTGCCATGGGTTAGGATGACAGTGTTTAATGCCAAGAGAAATACGACGACGTTCTTCGTCAATGTCGAGTACCATGACTTCGACTTCATCTCCAATTTGAACGACTTTTGAAGGATGTACATTTTTATTAGTCCAGTCCATTTCTGAGACATGTACTAAACCTTCTACGCCTTCTTCAATTTCTACAAAACAACCATAGTCAGCAAGATTGGTGACTTTACCAAACATACGGGCAGCGACAGGATAACGACGTGCTAAATCAAACCAAGGATCTTCACCTAATTGTTTGAGTCCTAAAGAAACACGAACGCGTTCACGGTCAAATTTGAGCACTTTAACGTCAATTTCGGCACCCACCTTAACAACTTCATTAGGATGTCGGACACGTCTCCAAGCCATATCAGTGATATGCAAGAGTCCATCTACGCCACCTAAATCAACAAAAGCACCGTAATCGGTTAAGTTTTTAACCACTCCTTTCAGTACCATGCCTTCTTGCATGCTGGCTAATAGATTTTCGCGTTCTTGATCATTCTCTTTTTCAACAACAGCACGACGTGAAACAACAACGTTATTACGCCGTTTATCCAGCTTGATCACTTTGAAATCAAGTGGTTTATTTTCCAAATAAGTAGTATCACGTACTGGGCGCACATCTACCAATGAACCGGGTAAAAAAGCCCGAATATCATTCATGTGAACGGTGAAGCCACCTTTTACTTTTTCAGTAATAATACCCGTAATCGTTTCTTGAGTTTCTAAAGCTGTTTCAAGTACAGCCCAAGCAGCAGCACGTTTGGCTTTTTCACGGGAGAGTTTAGTTTCTCCAAAACCATCTTCTACTGCTTCTAAAGCAACCTCAACTTTATCACCCACTTCTACATCAAGCTGATGGTTGTCATTGTAAAATTGTTCAATCGGAATCACGCCTTCAGATTTTAGTCCTGCATTCACAATGACTACATCTTGACGTATATCTAATACTTCGCCCATGACAATACTGCCAGGCTTCATATTCTTTTCAGATTGACTTTCTGCAAATAATTCGGCAAAGCTTTCGCTCATATCAATTTTCGGGTATCAGTAAACCTGTATCAATAATTGATTCAAGTTGTTCTGAGTCATAAAACCGCAAGAAAAAATACGGGTTGATTAATAATATTCACTTTGTTCAAAATTGTTCAAAGTGACCCTGTGCTGCGAGGCAGCATCTTTCTCAAAATACACGTGACCACTTTTTCAATCGTTAACACCGATGTATCAATAACATGAGCATCGGTTGCGGCGATTAATGGGGCAGTGGATCGTGTACTATCGCGTTCATCGCGTTCTGTTATCTCTGTGATGATGCTGGAAATATTAACATGTATTTCTTTTTCTTTCAACTGTTTATAACGTCTATTAGCACGTTCTTCAGGCGTGGCGGTCAAAAAAAACTTGTTTGAGGCGTTAGGAAAGACAACAGTCCCCATATCTCGCCCCTCTGCAATTAATCCAGGGGCTTGTAAAAAAGCGCGTTGTCTGGATAATAATGCGTGACGCACAGCAGGTAACACGGCGATACGTGATGCTACTGTTCCAGTACTTTGAAGACGTATTTCTTGTGAAACGTCTTTGCCTTCTAGGATAACGTGTATGCCTTCTGCGATAGGAGAAAACTGTATATTTAAATCATCTGCAAGACGTGCTAAAGCATTCTCATTTGTTAAGGATACGTGATGACGTTGTGCGGATAAAGCTAAAATTCGATACATAGCACCACTATCCAGTGTATGCCATCCTAAATGTTTTGCAAGCCTTAGGCTGACAGTTCCTTTACCCACACCACTAGGTCCATCTATGGTAATAACTGGAATATTGCTCATTAATCGTTGATTGTTTTTGAGAAGTCAGGTGCAGTTTCGGGTTTACCATTGACCATGTAGCGACTTTCTCCGTCACGTCGTGTCATATTTTCGTAAACACCATTATCTCGTTTTACTAATTTGGTAAACCCAAGATTACGATAGTCTGTATTCGTTTTTGGAATGCTAAAAGCTACTTGAGAAATCCGTTTACGCAATATTCCATTGCAGGTAGGACATTGTCTAAGCCTTGGGTCATTAATAGATTGTTTAAATTCAAATATTTTACCACGGACGCAGGAAGAATCTACATGTTCGTATTCATAAATTGGCATGACTAAAATTAATTCCAGCTGTTTGTGCTAAAGTAACAAAATTCGGGAAAGATGTGGCTACATTAGCACAATCTTTAATAGTGATGGTTTTTTTCGCACGTAAAGCGGCTATTGTAAAAGCCATGGCGATTCGATGATCTCCATGACTATTGATAACCCCGCCTTGTATTTGTCCGCCTTGTATGATCATGCCATCTTCTGTGGCTTGTGCGTTGATGCCTATGGCTTGTAATCCTTCCGCCATCACTTGAATGCGATCACTTTCTTTGACACGTAATTCTTGGGCACCTGTTAAAATGGTTTCACCGTGAGCGCAGGCTGCTGCAATAAATAATGCTGGAAATTCATCTATGGCTAAAGGCACTTGATCTTGTGGAATGTGAATGCCATGCAATGGGCTCGCACATACTTGAATATCAGCAACAGGTTCACCGCCCACATTACGTTGATGATGTAGGCTGATGTTAGCACCCATTTGTCGCAAGATTTCTATTACACCGGTACGCGTGGGATTAATGCCCACATGTTCTAATATAATTTTGGATCCGGGTGCAATGCTTGCGCCCACCATAAAAAATGCTGCTGATGAAATATCAGCGGGTACATCAATTGACATTGCTTTTAAGGTAGCACCGCCTTGTATACTAATACGTTGTCCTTTTCGTTTTACAGGATAAGCAAAACCTGCCAACATGCGTTCTGTGTGATCACGGGTTGGGGCAATTTCTGTAATAGAAGTAGTCCCTTTGGCATATAATCCTGCAAGTAACAAACAGGATTTTACTTGAGCACTGGCAATAGGCATGGTATAGTCTATACCTTGCAAGTTGTGTGTATTTTGTATTTTTAAAGGCGGTGTTCCAGTGGTATCAATGTGTGCCCCCATTTGTGTCAAAGGATCCGTAACACGTCGCATGGGACGACGTGTTAATGAAGCATCTCCAGTCATTTCCACTGAAAATCTTTGCCCAGCCATAAGCCCTGATAATAAACGCATGGATGTGCCCGAATTGCCTAAGTATAAAGGGGATTTTGGCGCTTTTAAACCATGTAATCCAACACCCTGTATGCTGAGTTTTCCATTAAGAGGTTGTGTTATGGAGACGCCCATGGCTGTGAAGGCTGCTAAGCTGGCTAAAGTATCTTCACCTTCTAAAAATCCTGTGATCTTCGTAGTACCTTCTGCAATAGCCCCTAACATGATAGCACGATGAGAGATAGATTTATCACCTGGTACACGACAGTGCCCTTGTATTGTACCACCTGGTTTTACAATAAACGTTGTTTTGCGTTCAAAGTGTTTATCTCGAGCTGTTTTAGCACGGGTAAATATATGTTCAATATGTTGGCTATCATCATGTTGAATGGCTGTTTCTAATTGCGCTAAATTGTTCTTAAAATGTGCTAATACTTTGAGAATAGCCTCTTTATTAGCAAAACAAATATCATGCCACATATGTGGATCACTGGATGCAATACGGGTAAAATCTCGAAATCCCCCAGCAGCATATTTAAAGATATCGGTCTTATCTTCCAATGTTGCTAAAGTATCTACCAAACTATAGGCTAAAAGATGGGGTAAGTGACTGGTTGCTGCTAATACTTCATCATGATGTTGTACCAGCATATTGACGACTTCAGCCCCCGTTTTTTCCCACATTTTTGTGACCAATGTAGTGGCTGCTATATTTGTTTCTGGTAAAGGCGTTAGTATGACGCGACGATTTTGAAATAATTCCGCAAAAGAGGCGGTAACCCCACTTTTTTCTGTCCCTGCAATCGGATGTCCTGGAACAAAACGTGAGAAGTGGTGTCCTAAATGTTGTTTAGCATCTGTAATGACACTGGATTTGGCACTGCCTACATCGGTGATGATGGCGTGTGGCGCTAATGCATCACGTATATCATCAAATACTTTTGCGATACTTCCTAAAGGTACTGCAATGATAATGAGATCAGCATCTTTAACAGCATTGGCAGGATTTGTGTCATATCGATCGATGACTCCCAATTGAATCGCGTGTTTTAAATGGGTAGTATTTCGTCCACAACCCACGATTTCTTTAGTGGCATCCATTCGTTTTAGAGCACGAGCTAATGATCCTCCGATCAAACCCACTCCAATAATGGTGAGGCGTTGAATTAACATTTTATTGTTTATTTCCCAGACACTTGTGTGATTAAAAAATCTCGTCCTTTTTTAGCTTCTGTATCTCCTTGTGCAGTCGCTAAAGAAAGCCACTGATAAGCAAATACAATGTCTTTTTTGACCCCTGTCCCCTTATAATACATCATTCCAAGATTTTTTTGTGCATCAGCTCGTCCCTGATTAGCTGCTTTGCGTGTCCAATAAACAGCACGTGTAAAATCACGTGTAACCCCTTTCCCAGAATAATATAATTCTCCTAATCCACTTTGTGCTTTTGGTAAACCTTGATCTGCGGCTTTGTGAAACCACTTTTTCGCTAATAAGAAATCTTGATTCACGCCTTCACCAGTGTAATACATAAATCCTAACCAATATTGTGCATCAGCATCATGTCGTTTGGCTGCTATACTATACCAACGTTTTGCAACTGCTAAATCTTTATTAATCCCTTTACCACTATGATACATTAATGCGAGATTATATTGTGCATCTGGCAATCCCCGATGTGCTGCTTCACGAAACCATTTTCTTGCCTTGGTAAAATCTTTCAGTACCCCTTTACCTTCAAAATACATAAGTCCTAAATCATTTTGTGCTCTAATTAAACCGTGTTCTGCTGCTTTTTGATATTCACGTGCTGCAAGATCAAAATTCCCATTATTATAATGGATTTGAGCTTGTTTAAAACTATCACTGGCATTTTGATACTGATGTGCGGCACGCTCAAGATCATTCGGTTTATCTTGTTTATCTAGTAGTTTATCTCGTTTATCTGTTTGTTTGGGAAGGGCTTCTTCGTGAGTAATAACGACCTTACCCATTTCTATTTCTGGTGTTGTGCTACATCCTATGATCCAAGATGAACAAAATAATAATAAGAATATTTTAGCTGACATCATAAAAAAGGGAAAGGAATATTTTAATATTAATTAAATTGATGCAGAAAACGTAAATCATTTTCAAAAAATAAGCGTATATCGTTGACACCATAATATAACATTGCTAAACGTTCTACCCCCATTCCAAAAGCAAATCCTGTAAATTGTTCATTATCAATCCCTACTTTGGAAAATACATTGGGATGTACCATACCACAACCCAGAACTTCAAGCCATCCGCTTTGCTTACAAACACGACATCCAGTTCCGCCACAAACGACACATTGTACATCAACTTCTGCAGAGGGTTCTGTAAAGGGAAAATATGAGGGGCGAAAACGTACTTTTAAATCTCGCTCAAAAAATTGTTGCAGAAAATCATCTAAAATACCTTTCAGATCGGCAAAACTCACATTTTCATCAACCATTAAGCCTTCCACTTGATGAAACATAGGTGTATGTGTGATATCTGAATCGCACCGATAAACACGTCCTGGTGCAATAATTTTTAAGGGCGGAAGTTGCTCTTTCATCACACGAATTTGTACAGGTGAGGTATGCGTTCGTAACAACGTATGAATATCAAAGTAAAATGTATCATGCATTGCCCGTGCTGGATGATGTGCTGGAATATTGAGGGCTTCAAAATTATGATAATCGTCTTCAATTTCAGGGCCTTCTGCAACCTTAAAACCTACTTGTGCAAACAGTTTTTCAATACGTTGCAAAATTTGCGTAATAGGATGTAACCCGCCTTTAGCAAGTCCACGCCCTGGTAAAGTAACATCAATGTGTTCACTTGCCAATTGTGCTTCTAATTTGAAAGCTTGCAAAGATTTTGTGTGTACATCAATGGCTTGTTGTACGCAATGAATGGCTTCATTAATTGCTTTACCTACTTTGGGACGTTGTTCAGCTGACAGTGTGCCTAATTGTTTACGTTGTGTGGTCAGTATTCCTTTTTTACCTAAAAAATGAACACGTACGAGATCGAGTGTGCCTAAATCTTGAGCATTTTGAATATCATGTTGTGCTTGTTTGATATGTTCTTGGATTGATTGCATTTTATTTGACGCAAATTGAAAAATTTGTTGAAATCATTATACATAATTTATAATAATAATTTTGTAAAAATTATCTGATTGAATAAAAATTATGAAAAATTCCCAGTTTTTAGATTTACTAGATCATCTTGAGCAAGAAAGTGCTCCTAAAGATAAAAAAGTATTTGTGCAAGGTGCTGCGAGTCAAAATAGCTTTAATTCTAAAGAAGTGAAGCATATTTTGAAAACATTTCCGTTTGCTAAAGATCAATTAGAAGCTTTAGAAACAATGAGTTCTCAAATTTCAGATGTGGGCAATGCATTTCAGTTTATGGATGTATTTACTTTTATTAAAGATAAGAGAGAGGCAGCTTTATTACTCGGACATCCCAATGAAATAGAACCTGCTCTCAATCAGCTGAAATTTACTGAATTATCTGAAGGTGTGGATATGCCCATTGCAATCAAAGAGGCTGCTTTTATGACTCTGCTAGATGAGTTGCATTCCCAAGTTTTTCAGAGAGAACAAATGTATATTGTGGAAGTTGCCGCATTTCGTAATACCTTTACCACGGAACACGTAAAACAGATTCTTGATTTCTTTAAATTTTCTAAAGAGAAATTGAGAGTTTTGAGAATGCTTCGTTATAGAATTACGGATATGGAAAATGCTTTTATGATTATCAGCACATTTTCTCGCCATTTAGATAAAAAAAAGGCGAGTCAGCTACTGAATTAAAAATTTAATTGTATGTTAACAGAACTTCCAAAAATCATTGAAGATTGGATTTGGCAAGTTGACTTGCATCATTCATCTATTTTGCATGTCAGTTCTATACGTCTTTTACGTACCTTCTACGCTATATTTCGGGATTTAATAGGAGGACATCTCCAACTTCAGGCAATGAGTTTGGTATATACCACGTTGCTTTCTCTTGTACCTTTATTAGCGGTTAGTTTTTCAGTCCTTAAAGGGTTTGGGGTACATAATCAGATTGAGCCGTTATTGCTTAATTTTCTTGAACCGTTGGGGAATAAGGGTGTTGAAATTTCAAGTCAAATTATTGAATTCGTAGAGAATGTAAAAGCTGGAGTATTGGGATCATTAGGGCTTGTGTTATTACTGTATACGGTGATCTCTCTTATCCATAAAATTGAAACGGTTTTTAATTACACTTGGCATGTTAAACAGACACGCCCTTTTGTTCAGCGTTTTAGTGATTATCTGAGTGTTATTCTCATTGGACCCGTATTATTATTTTCTGCAATAGGATCAACAGCTTCTTTCATGAGTACCGCTTTTATCCAAAAACTTGTTGCCATAAAACCATTAGGTTTAGTAGTGGAATCTACCGCAACATTGGTGCCTTATCTTTTTATCATTGGTGCGTTTACTTTTGTCTATATTTTTGTCCCTAATACTAAAGTACATTTTCGTTCAGCGTTATTGGGGGCGGTGTTAGCGGGAATATTGTGGCAAACTATTGGATGGGGATTTGCACTTTTCATCGTATCATCCACCCAGTATGCAGCGATTTATTCAGGATTTGCTATCCTTATCATGTTTATGATTTGGTTATATCTGGCGTGGCTCATCCTATTAGTAGGTTCAAGCATTGCTTTTTACCATCAACATCCTGAATATTTGAGTGCACGTAAACTGCATATTAGTAACCGTTTAAGAGAACGAATCGCGTTACTTTCCATGTATGTGATTGCGAAAAGCCATTTTAAAGGGGGGAAATCTTGGAGTAAAGAACGATTATCTCAATATTTAGGTGTTCCAACAGCCACAGTCACTCATGTATTGAATGGGCTTGAAAAAGAAGGATTACTTATTTTAGCAGGTGCTAAAACACAGGTTTATATTCCAGCACGTGCTCCAGAAACGATATTGATAAAAGACATCCTAACACTTGTGCGCATGGATAAAGAAAATAAACATTTTAATGATAGCATGTTACCCACAGAGCCAAGAGTGGAACAATTAATCAGTAATATTGAAGCTGCTGTAAATAATGTGTTAGAAGATCTGTCTCTTAAAGATATGGTGTTAAAACATGAGCATTCTTTAAGGTAATTGAACAGGCATGGAAGGCGTCCAATGGGGTGCACGGTGTTCGACGACAACTGTGGTATAAATACCACCACGCACATTGAATTCTGCACGTAAACGCATAAAACGTGGTGCACACGCTTGTACTAATTGTTTAAGCATTTGGTTAGTCACTGCTTCATGAAAAGTACCTTGATCACGATATGAAGCAATATAAATTTTTAAGGATTTTAGTTCAACACAATGTTTATCAGGTACATAGTCTAAGAATAAAGTCGCAAAATCAGGTTGTCCTGTTTTTGGACATAAACATGTAAATTCAGGTATGCGAATATGAATGGTATAATCGCATTCCTGATTTGGATTATCAAAAATTTCAAGTATGTGCATTATTTTCTAATATGTTCTTTAGCCATGGCTTGCCGCTGCTGTTCACAAAAATCATCAGCTGCATTATATCCTTGTATTTTTAAACTATGGTTGCGTACTGCACATTCAAGTAATACTGCTAAATTACGACCGGGTGCAACAGGTAACCATATTTCAGGAATATCTACACCCAGCACGTTACGCAAACGATAATCACCTTGTAAACGATCAATTTTTCGCAAACGTTCTGGTGTCATCTGCTCCAAATGTACAATCAACCGTAGATATTTATCTTTTTTAATGGCACTATCACCAAACAAGGCTTGTACATTCAAAATTCCTAAACCCCGCACTTCTAAAAAAGCATTCATGCCAAATGGACAAGATCCACTGATTGTTTCAGATGCAATTCTGGAGAATTCGGGTGCATCGTCAGCAATTAAGCGATGCCCTAAACTTACCAGTTCAAGTGCTAATTCACTCTTACCTGTGCCACTATCTCCCATAATTAAAACACCCATACCCAGCACATCCATAAATACACCATGCAAGGTCACACGTGGGGCTACTAATCTTACTAAAGTTGTATGCAAGTAATTAATAAGATTTTCACCAGAAAGCTCTGAACTAAAAAGAGGAATTTTATGCTTATCAGCAGCAATCAATAAATCAGCCGGTATTTGATGTCTATCCACCACAATAATGCACACTAGATTATCATTTTCAAATAATTGATGCAGATAATCCTTATATTCATCTCTTGAAAGACGTGCTAAATAAGTGAGTTCATAGAGTCCAATAATTTGAATCTGATGAGGATGAATATGGTTTAAATAACCCACATTGGAAAGTTGCTGATCACTTTCCAATAAAATGGCACGATGACCACTTCGTCGCCCAGCAAACCATGTTAAAGCCAATCCTTTAACATGATTCTTAAAAAGTTCATCAACACTAAACAGGATCATATTTAATCAGTTTGCCATTGGGTTAACAATTGATACGTTTCTTTACA
>DAOVZS010000189.1 GCA_030635005.1 Thiomargarita sp.
AAAGCGGTAGACGATTACTTAATCGGTTTACAGAAAGTCTATCAATATGCCGATTATGTGACGGTGAATATTTCGTCGCCTAATACGCCTGGATTACGTGATTTACAACAAGATACCGCTTTAGAACAGCTACTTAAGTCCTTGACACAGGCACAAAAAAAATTGGCACAACAACATGATAAATATGTGCCCTTATTAATCAAAATTGCACCTGATTTAACCGATATTGAAGTCACTGCTTTAGCTGATACCGTCTTAAAATACGCTATTGATGGTATTATTGCGACTAATACCACATTATCACGTGCGGGTGTAGAAAATTTAGAACATGCGCATGAACAAGGGGGATTAAGCGGAGCACCCTTATCGAAACGTGCGACTGAGGTCGTGGCACAAGTAAGTGACAGTTTGCAAGGAAAAATTCCCATTATTGCCGCAGGTGGGATTATGAGTGCTGCTGATGCACAAGATAAAATCAAAGCAGGGGCAAGTTTAGTCCAAATTTACACTGGTTTGATTTATCAAGGGCCTCATTTGGTTAAAAAAATCAGTCGTGTTTTGCATTAATAGCATAATCAGTATCCAAAGGCTCTCCTGATATTTAGGAGAGTGATAATGCTGCTTCACCGTGATATCATACTTTTTATCTATTCAATTGAGACAGTCATATTATGTTAAGTAACTGATGTTACGCAGAATATTTCCAAAAATAAAAATCAACTACAAGGATTATATTTAAGAAGGGATAAGGCACAACCTTAGAGTGGGTTTATCCTTGCTTAAATATAATCCGTGTAGTTGATTTTGACTTTTGGAAATACGCTGCGTAACATCAGTTAATAAATGAAAAATGGAAGCACGCCTCATAACCTACTATACTAATAAATTATGCATAGTGCGTTGTGTTAAGTATTCTCAGACTGCTGCGTACGAGAAAATTTTGATATTGCATATAAAGAATATAAAAAAATGGCAAACTCCCATCTTTCGGCATTGATAGTAAATATACCTTCTGTTATCTTTATTTTAAACGTCTGCCTTAGGATAAACACGAATTTTTACAGGTTTTGATGTAATATCATAGATCTGCATATGAAAATTTTCTAGGGCAAAAAATTTTTCTTCATATACAGTAGTTTCAGTTATGGCAATAATTTTTCCTTCTGAGTCGAAAGCTGTCACTGTAATTGCAAGATCCTGCTTAATACTCGTTCCGTTTGTAGGATGCATTTCTCCATACACATTAAGAGTTAGTATGCTCTCATCCTGATCTATTTCAGCATTTAGACCTTCAAAGGTAACACCAAATTTGTCTTCCATTATTTCTAACCTTTCAATACAAACTAATTGTTTTTTGTGCATTAACATATTCTCCTAAAAAGTAACGTTAGAAAGTAGGATCTTGTCAAAGATCTATCCACTTTCAAACTAAATGATATTTGGCGGTAATAGGATCACTGCCATTAAGTGAAGATATAAGCACTGACGCATGAGTTTTCAAGTAAAAACCTTGTCTGAATCAGAATTTTCAGGATTATAGAATTTTCAGAATAAAGGCACAGGCATAAACACAGGCTATTTATTAATTGTGCCTGTGGTTATGCCTATGCCTATTCCTTAAATCCTGTAAATTCTGATGTCAAGAAAAAAAATATTATCCTCAAAAATAACAACAAAAAATTCTAAGCCCCCTTGAAATCTGAAATATTAGTCTATATTAATTTTTTATCAATCAAACAACCTAAATGTGATGACATGTCGAATCAAATTAGCGAACGTGCTCAATATTTATTAAAAATATTAGTTAATCATTATATCCGAGACGGGCAACCGATTGGTTCACGCACGCTCTCACGTGACGCTAAACTTGATTTGAGTCCAGCGACTATTCGTAATGTGATGGCAGATCTTGAAGATATGGGTTTGGTATCTTCACCGCATACATCAGCAGGTCGTATTCCTACGATGCGCGGTTATCGTTTATTTGTAGATAGTTTATTACATATTCAACCTTTAAACGAACAAGAACAATTACATTTAAGACGTCATATTATAGAAAAAGATAGTGATCAAGATTTATTAGAACAAACCTCACATTTATTATCAGAAATTACGCATTTAACTAGTATTATCATGTTACCGCAATGCCATTCTAAAGCATTACGTCATGTTGAATTTCTATCTCTGTCTCATAAACGTGTGTTAGCTATTTTAGTTTTTAATCAGCAAGATGTTGAAAATCGTATTATACATACCACGCATCCTTATTCACCGGCTGAATTACAAACAGCTGCCAATTACTTAAATGAGGCGTTTGTAGGCAAAAATATTAAAACAGTTCGTAACGCATTACTACGTGAACTGCGGGAATCGCATCAAGAAATGAATAAAATGATGCAAACGGTGATTGAAATAGCAGAAAAAGCATTTGATGATACTGAAGAACGTGATTTTGTAATGGCAGGACAAATTAACTTGATGGATGTCGCAGAATTATCAAATATCGAAAAGTTACGAGAAATATTTGTTGCTTTCAAGGAAAAACGTGACATTCTAAATTTACTGGATGAGGCTTTGAAAGCCCAAAGTATGCGTGTTTTTATCGGTGAAGAATCAGGTTATGACATGTTAAGTATTATTACAACACCCTATATGATTAAAGGCACTGCTATAGGTGTTCTGGGTGTTATTGGACCTACTCGTATGTCTTATGAACGCATGATTCCTATTGTAGATTTAACTGCGAAATTACTCAGTTCTGCCATGGATTCAGGCGTTTCTTCGTAATTTTCAGGCACTGGCTATTTATTGCGTGTGCCTGTGTTTTAATGCGCGTCAATTCTTATGATTTAACCAATCTAAATACACTTTTTCGCCTTCTTCAACACTTTTAAAGGATTTGTCATATCCTATACTTCGTAAGTTATTAATATCTGCTTGCGTAAAGCTTTGATAACGTCCTTTTAAATGTTCTGGAAAAGGAATATATTCAATCTCACCTTTTCCATGCCATGCACAGACAGCATTGGCAACGTCATTAAAACTTTGACTCCGCCCTGTACCGACATTGAAAATCCCAGATCTGTCTGGATGGTCCATAAACCATAGATTAACATCTACCACATCACTCACATAAACAAAATCTCTACGTTGTTCACCATGGGCATAACCATCATATCCCTCAAATAAACGCACATTGCCTGTTTCTTTAATTTGATTATTCAAATGAAAAGCAACGCTAGACATCGTGCCTTTGTGTTGTTCACGAGGTCCATATACGTTAAAATAACGAAAACCGACTATTTGGCTATTGGCGGTGGGTAATAAACGGCGTACATATTGATCAAATAATAATTTTGAATAACCATACACGTTTAACGGGGCTTCATATTTCGGGTGTTCTTGAGAAATTTTCCCTTGTCCATATACGGAAGCACTGGATGCATATAATAATGGGATTTTAGCTGTTAAACAAAATTGCACTAAGCTGGTTGAATAATTATAGTTATTTTTCATCATATAATGCCCATCCCATTCTGTGGTATCAGAGCAAGCGCCTAAATGAAATATGGCTTCAATGTGTTTTCCTACAAATGTGCCCTTTTGAATTTTGGCAAGAAAATCCTGTTTATCGTCATAATCTGCAATTTGGAGATCCGCAATATTTTTGAATTTCTGTCCTTTTGTGAGATTATCCACGACTAAAATGTCAGAATATCCTCTCTTATTCAAACCTTGAACAATATTGCTGCCAATAAACCCCGCTCCACCCGTAATAATAATCATTGTGTCTTTAATCCTATTCTAATTTGGTTTTCACTGTTTAAGCTTGTATACTACTATCTATCATTCATGAAATTTTAGGTTCCATACGATGTATAGATATTATCTTATTATAATAGCATTATGCTGGTTTCCTGTAACATTTTCCTTTGCCTCTACGTGTAGTCATTCTGAATCTCTCCAGACACATTTGAGAATTGGGGATTTTCAAGAGGCTTTGCAGGAGTTGGATAATTGTTTAGCAGCCTCTCAACAAAATTCAACACAAGATGAACTGTCTTTGTTGAATCATTTCATACAACAAGTCTTAATATCAAAGCCTTCATTGTCATTTCAAGATGTTTATGGGAATTTTCAACGCGTGCTGAGTATTCACTTATTATCCCCTTTAAGTATTCATTTTGAACAGTATTTTAAGAAAAATCCAAAAACAGATAAAGATTTATTTGCCGAAATACGTAAAAGTAGTGAAAAATATTATTTTTACTATGATACAGGTCGTTTTTTATCTCATTCACGTGGAATAGCATTAACTGAACAATCACTTATTTGGAAAAATATCACCG
>DAOVZS010000183.1 GCA_030635005.1 Thiomargarita sp.
ATATTATTAATCACTCACTCAAAATATTTTTGTTCTATCGGTGTTAATCGTGCAGGCATTGTTTTTATCTTAAAAAATTGTAAGACGGTGGTATCTCCTCTTGCGTCTTCTAAGACGATTTCTTCAACTTGCCGTTTTCCTTTCAGAACAATTTTGTGAAATGCTTTTTGTAACATGCCATTTTTGGGTATTAAACCTAAACGCCAAAATTCACCTTGATCCGAAAAATAGAGTTTAAAATGTGTACTCAGTGTCGTAATATCACCTGTAAAAATAGCACCGAATATTGTTCCAAAATGTCCCATTGAGGCTGTTTTTTGACGAATCATGACCCCATTGCGTTTTTCAAAAATGCCTTCTTCTGTAAAAATAGTCATATTGTTGACAGGAGATTCAATATGCCAATAAAGTCCATTTTTAGCAGAAAATAACATGTTTCCTTTTGAAATGAGCGGATTTCGTAATATTTTTATCTGTTTACGCTGTAAAAAATGGCTACGCATGACATGAATACTTTGTAAGCCTTGAGTCACCCGTAAAAATTCAGGCGTGGGGTGTTCTAAATCAACAGGAAGTTGAAAAAGTGCCGCATTTCCCCGTAATGGGATACAGATTAAACTCAATATCAGCACTACTTGCGATAATCGGTGCATTATTTTGCTCCAGAATATTGTTTAAATATCGTCATTTTGACTCATTTATGCCAAAAATCAAAGAAATTAAACCATTGAAAAGGTTGTTGTAAACAATAATATTCTAATCGTTTGGCAAATCGTTGGATCACAGGTTTTAATTCAGCATCTCGTGTTTTTCGATTTAAGATAATCGCATCTGTAAAATGTTCAAAATGAACGTGATAACCGTCTTCTTCCTTTAAGCAAAAAAGCAAATATACAGGACATGCTAATAATGAAGCGAGAATAAAAGGTCCTTGGCTAAAAGGAGCGGTGTCTCCTAGAAACTCTACATAATGTAATCTCTCTTTAGAATGATTCGTCGGAGTTCTATCCCCTAAAATGACAATTAATTCTCCCTGATCAATTTTTTCTTTAAGCATAATCGCCGTATCAGGTCCTAAATGACTGATTTGAATTAAGCTATTTTTAACCTTACTATTGACATGTGCCAGCATTGCATTGAATTTCAAGGCATGATCCGTAAACACTAAAATATTCATTTTTATAGCGTCATCTAATAATGCACGAGATAATTCAAGATTTCCAAGATGAGAGCCAATAATCACGGCACCCTTTCCACTCTGTGCCAAATCCTTCAAAGCGTGTATATCACCCGCATCAATATCATGGTATTTAATATCTCCATTCCAAGAAGCCATGCGATCCAGTGCTGATAAACCAAATTGTATAAAATGATAAAAACTACTGCTCAGAGTAGGTGAGGTCGCCATTTTTGGGTGTGAACTGCCCAACGCATACACTTTTTTGAGATATTGTTGTGAAGCGTGTCGTGCTGTTTTTCCCCAAACAAAAAAATAAGCCATCACAGGCACTAACACGATTTGAAATATCCGTCGCCCTAAATATTTATAGATCCAAAGCATCAAATTAAAAGCCAAAGGCGTACCGCGTTCGGGTATTTTAGACCAGTGTTTGACAGCATGGTGTTGGCGTAGTAAGCGAGGAAAACGCCTTAACATACCAAAAACTAACGTAACATGCATTTTGATCAAGCGTATATTGTCAGACAGATAATTGAAATGAGAAATACCTGTTTTAGGGTAGATAACTTGGGTAGGCAGTGCCATAATAGGGACATTTTCCCAAATCAGACGTACCATAATATCTGTGTCAAAATCCATCCGTTGCCCTAAGCGTACCTTTTGCATCAAATCATGCACTTTATCTAAAGGATACAATCGAAAACCACACATCGTATCTACAATTTTAAGCGACAATATTTCTACACACACCCAAAAATGGGTCAGATAACGCCCTATCAGACGACCTGTTGGAATGGAATCATCAAAAATAGGATCGCCATAAATCAGTGTTGTTGGATTTTTCTGGGCTAAATTGATAAATTTTGGAATATCATTAATATCATGTTGACGATCAGCATCGAGTTGTAACGCATGCGTGTAACCTGCCTGATAGGCTTCTGCCATCCCTTTGAGCACAGCACTGCCTTTGCCTTGATTGGTGTCAAAACGATATAAATGTACACCTATTTTTTCTTGGGATGCTAAAACGGCTTGTGTGTCTACATCACTGCCATCATCCACAATAATAATGGGGATCTTGTAATCGTGTAATAATTCAAGTGTGGTCACAATACCGTCTTTATGATTATAGACAGGAATAATAATACAGGGCTTAAAACGCATCATTTATTTGAGCACAATGATTCCAGATGAATGTTTTCCATGATCTGATTCATACGAAAAACGTAATTTTTTTTGTTCAACATTAAGACTGATTTTTAATATCACATGATAGCTTGGTTCAATAATTTTATTAAATTTAATAAGCTCCATCTGCATGAAATCACCCGAAATATTAAGATATTGTTTCGCATAAAACATTACCCAATCAATTTGGACAACCCCAGGTAATATGGCGTGTTCCTCAAAATGACCTTTAAAATAATAGAGATTTTCAGGGATAATCAGCTCTATTATCACCTGTAGCTTATTTTTTTCTATAATTTTATGCTTAGGTTTCGTAATTATCATAGGTTTTCATTTTGTATTGACGTACACCGTACTCAATAATAAAGATTAATCCCATCAAGATATAAGCAATCAAACCATTATAAAGTGTCCACATTTCTAGTGTGGCATAAAAAGTGGTCAGTGTCGCCATGATGACGTTAAAAATAAAAAAAATACACCAGATAAGGGTCACATTACGTGTATAAGAAATGGCGTGTTTGGGTAGATTTGGCGTCGTTAATCGTGCTAACCGCTCAATCATTGAGGGTGGTTTTATCAAAGTACTTACAAATAATAAAAACAATACAACATTAATCACAATGGGATAAAATTGTACCAATATCATATTATTTAAAGCAACGATGATAAGACATAACGCACTGCCTGCAAGGGTAATTGGAATAAGCAGTCTAATATTTTCCCATTTCATTTGTTTCTGAGCGACCCAAAATCGTAAGAGTAATAATAGCAATATCCATAAAGCAAGAGAACGGGGTTCAATATGCTGTAATCCAAAATAAACAAGAAAAGGATACGCTATCAATATCATAGATATGATGGGATAAAACACAGATTTAATGTGATTCATGTATCATGGCGTAAACAGTATTGACAATATCTTCTATCGTGCGCACATTTTGAAAATCATCTGGTTTTATTTTATGTTCCGTTATTTTCTGGACTTCAACAATCATATCAATGGCATCAATGCTATCCAAATCAAGATCTTCAAAAAGCCTAGCCTCCATACGAATCGTACTTTCTTCTAATTCAAATAAGTCTATCATTATCTGAGTGAGCGCCTTAAAAATTTCATCTTTTGTTTCCATAATAACAACCTATTTCTTTTGATTTCCAGTGATAAAAGCGGCGAGTGTCGTGACTGAAGTAAAATGTTGTCGACTTTCTTCAGAGTTTGCACTTAATTTAACATCATACTTCTTGTGTATCGCCAATCCAAGTTCAAGAGCATCAATAGAATCTAAGCCTAAACCATCACCAAATAATAGGGCGTCAGGATCTATCTCATCAGGCGTTATTTCTTCAAGATTTAAGGATTCAATAATTAACGTTTTCAATTCTAATATCAGATCATTCATGTTTTTTGAGAGAAATCAATTGTTTACGTACGTTTTTCAAAATATTGAGACATAAAATGAGTCAGTTGACGTGAGGCTTTCGAGATATTCAAGGGTGGTTCAATAAAAGGGGCAGTGTGGATAATGTTTCCAACAGTCACGTTAATATGAGATAAGCCCTCAGGAGGAACCTCATACCATTTCTTGTCTTTCGTCAAGGTAGAAGGCACACAGGTAATCGAGATGGGTATCATATCATGTTGACTCCGCAGCGCAATATTGGCAGCACCCCGTTGAAACTTTATGGGTATATTAGGAGTTGTGCGTGTTCCTTCTGGAAAAATGATCAAAGTGCGCCCACTTTCTAAAGTGCTAATACATTCATTAAGCACGTTTTGGGGATTTGAATTACTAATATAGCCAGCAGAACTCACAACACCCCGAAAAAATGGATTATGCCATAACGCTTGTTTTACAATACAATCCACTTTGGGTAATAAGGAAATTAATATCACCACATCAATAAGAGTCGGATGATTGGCAATAATTAAATGATTTTCCTCTTGTTTCAGTTTTTCTACACCGATAATTGTAAGGTGTATTACCCCCACAAATTGCATAAACCATACAAATAACCGAAAACTATGATGTATAATCCACTGTGCTTTTTCCCTTTTCCATTGTGAGTGAATGGGTAAGATAGAAATGATTGGAAAAATAGTAAGACTTAATAATAAGCCTCCCAAACCAAAAGCACTAAAACATACGCCAGTCGCA
>DAOVZS010000226.1 GCA_030635005.1 Thiomargarita sp.
CCCCTGGCTATATTATTAAGCCCCGTTGGGGCGAAGGCACAAACACAGGCACAGTCAGAAACACAGGCATAAACAAGCATAAGCACGTACAATTTAATATTTTTGAATCAGATGTTTTATTTTTGGGTCTGTGTTTGTGCCTTCGCCCCAACGGGGCTTAATAATATAGCCAGGGGCATCGCCCCTGGTGCTAAAACATGTAAATATGTTATTTAGAAACAGAGTGCGTAACATCAGACATTAAAACTAAAAATATTCGCTTAGACAGTGTCTTCTTCCTCATTTTTCTCACCTAGATTGTGTAAAAATATGAATAAAGTGCTTATTTCTGTCAAAAATCTTAAAAAGCATTTCCCAGTACGGTCAGGTTTTTTGTCACGTATTTCAAATTGGGTAAAAGCTGTTGATGATATTTCATTTGATATTAAAGAGGGAGAAACGTTGGGCTTAGTTGGGGAATCTGGCTGTGGTAAAACAACAGCAGGGCGCGCTTTGCTACGTTTAATAGAGCCGACTGATGGGACGATTTATTTTGACGGGAAAAATGTGTTAAAAATGAACTCTAAAGATTTGCGTTCACTACGGTGTCAAATGCAAATTATTTTTCAAGATCCTTATAGTTCACTCAACCCGCGTATGAGCGTAGGGAATATTGTGGGGGAAGCCCTTAAAGTTCATGGTATTGCGACAGGTAAAGCGTTAAATCATCATCTTGCAGACTTATTAAATAAAGTAGGATTATCTGCGTCATACCATTCACGTTATCCGCACGAATTCTCGGGAGGACAGCGACAACGTATTGGGATTGCACGGGCATTAGCACTCAATCCAAAGTTTATTGTATGTGATGAAGCCGTGTCAGCACTTGATGTCTCAATTCAAGCACAAATCATTAATTTGTTGCGTGATTTACAATCAGAATATCAATTAGCCTATTTGTTTATTTCGCACGATCTCAATGTTGTACAACATATTGCACATAGAGTAGCCGTTATGTATTTAGGAAGAATTGTCGAGATTGCACATACCTCTACCCTTTTTAAATCTCCCAAACATCCGTATACGCAAGCCCTCATCAGTGCCAATCCTATTCCTGACCCTGAAGTGGTTCATCAGATCATCCCCTTATTAGGTGATGTGCCGTCACCGCTCAATCCCCCAGCGGGTTGTCATTTTCATACACGGTGTCCTAAAGTCATGGAACAATGCAAACATATGAGTCCGCCATTAACTGAAATCGGCACAGACACTGAAAAACAGAAAGTTTGGTGTCATCTTTATCATTAAGCCTTTTGTAATTGAACGGTTACTGTCGTTCCCAAGGCTTCTTCTGTTTCAAAGTGGATACTGCCTCCTTGCGTTTCTGTCATTAATTTAGCCGAATATGTGCCTAATCCTGTTCCCCCAAATTTTCCCGCTGTAATATATCTTTCAAAAAATCTATCCCGTATTTCTACAGGCACCAGCCCTTGATTATGCAGACTGATGCTTGAATTGTTTTTATTGTGAGATAGAAAAATGGTCACGATACCGTTTTGGGGGGAGGCTTCTATAGCATTTTTACATAAATTAGCACATAGGGAATAACATAAAAGGTGTTCTCCAGTTACGTAAAACTCATCACTTTCTGTTAGGTTTTGTGTATTAAGCCTTATTTTGATGTCAATGTGTTGAATATCAGCAAGAGATTTTGTTTCTATCACAATTTTTTTTAATATCGAGATGATTTCAATGCGATCTGCTTGATAAGCGTATTTTCCAATTTCCATTTTATACAGATTAAGAGAGTTGTCAATTAACGCCAACATTTTATGACCCGCATCTTCAATCATCTGTAAAAATTTTCGTTGTTTTTCAACTGTCAACTCTTTATCCAACATAATTTGGGCAAAACCAATCATCCCGCCTAAAGGTGTTTTCAGATCATGACGAATAATATGTTCAACCTGATCACGTAAGCGTGATTCTTCCTCTAATGCAATATTTTTTTGTTCTAAATCATCCTGTGCTTGCTTTAAGGTCAAATGGGTTTGTACCCGTGCCTGAACGATAGATGCGTTAATAGGTTTGGTAATATAATCCACCCCCCCTAATTTAAGCCCCTTAGTTTCATCATCATCATCATCTAAGGCGGTGATAAAAATAACAGGAATATGTTTGGTAATGAGATTGGCTTTAAGTTGTTTACATACGTCATAACCATCCATTTTTGGCATCATAATATCTAAGAGAATGATGTCTGGAATACATGATTCTGCAACTTCTAAAGCTTTAACACCATTAGTTGCAAAAAAAATGTCAGTAGTGGCATTATCTAAAACTTCTTTCAAAATATTAATATTGGTTGCAACATCATCAACAATCAGTATTTTTGGCATAGTATTTATATTATCAATAAATCATTTGAATTTCATTTAATAGTAATATAATATACCCAAATCGTACAAATGGATACAAGGCGGTGTATTAAATATGAAGCTGGGAATAGATAAATTAATAGAAAAACAAGCACTTAGGAAAAAACTTGCAGGGCGTCGTATCGCCTTATTAGGACATGCAGCCTCTTTGACACATCAAGGCATTCATAGTCTTGATGCATTAATGGCGTGTTCAGATATTCGTATTGTGGCTGCTTTAGGACCACAGCATGGCATGCGCGGAGATAAGCAAGATAATATGATCGAAACTGATGATTATATTGATGCGAAACATGGTATCCCTATCTTTAGTTTATACGGTGATGTCAGATATCCCACACAAAAAATGATGGATATTTTTGATGTGTTGCTCGTGGATCTGCAAGACATTGGGACTCGAATCTACACTTATATCACCACATTGATGTATATCTTAGAAGCCTGTACGCAACAAGGCAAAAGTGTATGGATTTTAGATCGTCCCAATCCTATTGGGCGACCGATTGAAGGGACTATTCTTGAGGCAGGGTGGGAGAGTTTTGTGGGGGCAGCCCCTCTGATGATGAGACATGGTCTTACTTTCGGAGAAATGGCGCAATGGTTTGTGAAGGAAAAAAATCTAAATGTAGATTTACATATTATCACGATGGAGCATTATCAACTTAATCACGCACCTGGATTTGGATGGCCCAGTTCTGAATTGTCTTGGGTCAACCCTAGCCCCAATGCATCCAGTTTAAATATGGCACGCTGCTTCCCAGGCACTGTACTTTTTGAAGGGACAACGCTATCTGAAGGGCGTGGTACAACCAATGCACTTGAACTCATCGGTGCACCAGATATTGCGTTTGATAAGGTACTGCAGCGTATGAA
>DAOVZS010000092.1 GCA_030635005.1 Thiomargarita sp.
ATTGCCATTGCCTGTGTCACCGAGGCTAAAACCATTAGAAACCACATTTTCCCATAACAACCCATCTTGACTCCGCCACACTTCCATACCCCCTTCTGTTGCTACATTAAAACCACCCATTGTAAGATATAAATAATCTTTAAAAACAATCAAATCATCCGCATGATCTGCACCAGAGCTGACATCCCATAATGTATCATCAAAGATTTTAGTCCAAGTAAGACCATCTATGGAGCGATATAAATTAACCCTATTGGCATTGGGGAATCCTTCTAAACCAGCATACAAGTAGCCATTAAAGATTTTAAGATCAATAATACTGTGCACATGTCCGCCTAAGCCAAAGCCATTCGTAGCAGTAATGGTCTCAATAGTCACTGCATCACTTTTATCAGTCTCTGACAACAAATCTACATGGGTCACTGCATAAATATAATCACCCATACTATCATATAGTTGATAGCTTGCATCAGTTGACATGTTAATCATCACAGCTGTACCATTATCCCACGTTAATTCAGATAATGTCGCATCCCACTGTAACGTATAATCACCATCTACAGTCTTATTTTCACCCGGCATAATGAGTATAATACCTGTAATATTACTTAAATCACTCATCGTATTGATATAACCGATTTCATCACCGCCAATAACACCCTCCCATTCTGAAGCGGTTATTGTGGCAAACGAGGTTTCCAGTGCGATACAGAAAAATACTACGATAAATTTTTTCATGTTTTACTATTCCCAATAATTGTTGACAGGTTCTTCAATTTCCTTAGCGGCAACCATTTTTTCACTTTCTACTACAGTTTAGCTGACAATACATTCGTAATAATTCACTGTTATCGTTGGTGTATCCTACAAAAGTATTGTTATGATGTACATTATTAAGCTAGAATAGGAACATTGATGATTCATGTGCTGTTCAGATGTACTACTTTCGACTAATCTTTCACAAAAGAGTCCATAAGAATGCTCACAAATAACCGCATTGTCTGGTTTTTATTAACGATTATCGTACTCATCGGACTTGAATTCCGCTTGCAAGCTGTGATGTATACAGAAGTGAATCAGCCTATTAGAGCGGATGCCAAAGATTATATTGCGTATGCTCATAATATATCGCAATTTCAAACGTATTCAAGAAGTTTCAGTTCACAAAAACCTGATGCAGTACGTTCGCCCGGTTATCCTATTTTTTTAACTGTTTTTTTGGATAAGCATATATCTAATAATTCTTTGTATCATGTCTTATTAGCACAAGTCGTACTCAGTACATTAACAATTTTGCTTGTTTATAGCCTTTTTGCGACTTTGTTAGGGGCATCTTTTGCACTTCTTGTTGCATTGTTAACGGCTTTAAGTCCACATCTCATCACTATGAATGTGTATTATCTCAGTGAACCGTTATTTTGCTTTTTATTAGTGAGTTTTTTGTGGTTACTCAGTAAAAAACACCATCCCTTCATATTACTATGCTTGGGAGTTATTCTGGCAGCTGCCTCTTTAACACGCCCTTGGTTACAATATTTTATCTTTTTATTGATTCCGCTATTAGTATTTTCTCATTTTCCACGTAAAGTCAGTATATATATCGGGATTGCTTTTTTAGCCATTATGTCACTTTGGATCACACGTAATATTGTCACCATGGGGGCTGCTTCTAATAGTAAGCTGATCGCAGGCAGCTTACATCATGGTATGTATCCTAACTTTATGTATGATAAGAAGCCTGAAAGTTATGGCTTTCCGTATCGTTTTGATCCGCGTTCTTCTGAAATTTCTGCCTCCTTGCCCTCCGTTTTAACAGAGATTAAGCGTCGTTTTCAAGAACATCCCCTAGAACATTTACAATGGTATCTTTTTGGAAAACCCCTCACCTTATTATCATGGAATATCATACAAGGTATGGGAGATGTCTTTATTTATCCCGTTACACGTACGCCATATGATGAATTGACTCATTTTAAAATCAGTCATGATCTGATGAAATTTATTCATATTCCCTTAGTTATCTTTGCGATTATCGGCAGTTTAATTGCTTGGAGATCTCAAGAAGATTTGAAATTAAGTCAAAAATCACTACTTGTGGTACGTAGTATTTCTTTGCTTTTGGGTTATTTTATCTTATTACATATGGTGGTAGCCCCATTTCCAAGATACACAGTACCGATGCTGCCTATTATTTATGGGATGGCGATTTTTGGAGGCGTACAACTATTTTTAGGTGTAAAGGCAAAATATGCATAATCAATCTTCACAATATATAGGACGTGATTTAGAAGCCATGTCTTTTGCAAAAAACTACCATTTGTGGATATTACACACTTTTAAACCTTTTATTGGTAATCATCTTGTAGAAGTCGGGGCAGGTATCGGTGATTTTTCTCAATTGCTCCTCACCACAAATCCCACGTCTTTTGTAGCCATTGAGCCATCACGTGGCATGTATCATACACTTAAAGACAATTTGAAATCTAAACAGAATGTCACCGTGTTCAACCAATTTTTTAATGACGTGTCATTACCCCAAAAGCCTGATACCATTTTCTATATCAATGTGTTAGAACATATAGAAGATGATACCGCTGAGTTACATCATATCTATCAGTGCTTGCAAACGGGCGGACATGTGTGTATTTTTGTACCTGCATTACCGCGTCTATATGGGAGTGTGGATAAAGCGGTGGGGCATTTTAGAAGATATGAGAAACAATCATTACAATTATTAATGCAACAGATTGGTTTTGAAGAGGTGAAATGTCATTATTTTGACATTATGGGTATTCTGCCGTGGTGGCTATTCTTTTGTGTGTTTAAGTTACATTTAAAAGCAAACCAAGTATCATTATATGACAAACTGGTCGTTCCCATCATGCAAAGAGTGGAACGTATTATTATTCCACCCATCGGAAAAAATCTTTTAATGGTTGCTAAAAAGGGATAATACGCTCATAAAATGGGTGGGCATCATCATGCCCATCCTACACATCCTCATTCAATCTCTATAAAACTCCGCAAAGGTTCAGAACGACTGGGATGACGTAATTTACGTAAGGCTTTTGCCTCAATTTGACGAATACGCTCTCGTGTGACATCAAATTGTTTACCCACTTCTTCTAAGGTATGATCCGTATTCATCTCAATACCAAAACGCATCCGCAATACTTTCGCCTCTCGAGAAGTCAAACCTTGTAACATATCCTGCGTTGCCCGTCGCAATCCTTCAAAAGTTGCCGCATCCAAAGGTGCTTGTATGCTGGTATCTTCAATAAAATCACCTAAATGGGAATCTTCATCATCGCCTATCGGTGTTTCCATAGAAATGGGTTCTTTAGCAATCCGTAATACTTTTCTAACTTTTTCTTCAGTCATTTCTAAACGTTCTGCCAACTCATCTGGCAAAGGATCACGCCCTTTTTCTTGTAAAATATGCCGTGATACACGATTTAATTTATTAATAGTTTCAATCATATGGACTGGAATACGGATTGTCCGTGCTTGATCCGCAATTGAACGGGTAATGGCTTGGCGAATCCACCACGTCGCATACGTGGAAAATTTATAACCCCGTTGATATTCAAATTTATCCACCGCCTTCATCAATCCAATATTACCTTCTTGAATTAAATCTAAAAAGTGTAAACCCCGATTCGTATATTTTTTAGCAATAGAAATAACCAAACGTAAATTAGCTTCAATCATTTCTTTTTTAGCACGCCGCGCTTTTGCTTCTCCAATCGACATACGCCGATTAATATCCTTAATATCCACAATTTTTAAGCGGCTTTGCCTTTCTAAATCAATTAATTTTTCTTGAGCCCGTACTAATTCTTCTCTATATTGTTTTAAAACAACAATATAAGGTTTCCCTGTATTTAAAAGTAAAGAAACCCAATGAGGATTGGTGGCATGATTTTTAAAGGAAGATAAAAACTCTTTTTTATTCATGCCTACTTTAAGAATACAAATATCGCGAATTTTATATTCTTGAGCACGGATCAACCCCACCGTCTTACGTAGTTTTGCAGTCAACTTATCAATAATCTTTGGGATGAGTTTAAACTGTAAAAAACAATCTCCCACATCCTGTCGTAAACGCATGTATTCAGGAGATAGCGTGCCATGAGTCGCTTCTGCTTGTAACAAACGCGTATGTAATTCTCGTAAATGAGCAAATCGAATATGAACTTCTTTTGCTTTTCTTAAGGCTTCTTCTGTAATGGGATCGGGATTATTCTCATTCTCAATCAATTCTTCATCATCAATATCAATATCTAGTTTAATACTATCATTATGATAAACATGATCCGTAAATCCATTCATCATATCTGATAGTTTGAGAGCCCCCGCTTCAACTTGATCATAGTTTTTTAAAAACTCTGCAATAATATCAGGATGGGAAGCAAGTGCCGACAAGGCTTGATGTAACCCGTCTTCAATCCGTTTCGCAATCTTAATCTCACCTTCTCGCGTTAATAAATCAACTGTACCCATTTCACGCATGTACATGCGTACAGGATCAGTGGTTCGTCCAAATTCACTATCAACATTAGCCAGGGCTGCTGCAGCTTCCTCAGCAGCATCATCATCTGCAATAGTATCAGTCATTAATAGGGTATTGGTATCGGGTGCAAATTCATGCACGACAATGCCCATATCATTGATCATGTTGATAATACTCTCAATTTGCTCAGGCTCAACAATATCATCCGGCAAGTGATCATTGACTTCGTGATAAGTCAAAAAACCTTGCTCTTTGCCTTTAGCAATGAGTACTTTAAGTCGTGATTGCTGTTGCTCTTGATTCATATTCAGTTTGTCACTGGTCAGTTGTTCATAAATTGAAATAAAGAACTTAATTCTTGTCTTTCTTCAACCGTCAAATCCATTATTTTTTCTTGTAGTTGAGCTTGACGCTGAGTCACGTAATCTTTATACAACTGTTTAATCGCACCGCGAAATTCCTCATCTATGTTGATATCAGTTTCTGTAAAAAGTGGTTTTTGCGTTGCTAACTGATTGATAGTCTGTTCATATTCTGTTCCTCGCCAGTGCTCACAAATCCTCCCTAATGTTAAAGTAGGATTTTTTCTTGTAAATTCAATGAGATTTAATAATAATTTAATATCTTGTTGTTTTAAAAACGCTAATTTTTGATGCGGATATTCCACTGATAACATAGGTTTATGTAATAAACATACGATCGCTTGCTCAATAGCTGATAAATCTCTCACACTTTGATAATATTCCACAGGATAGCGTTGACGATTTTGAATATTCGTATTTTTTTTAAAATCCTTATGTATAAGTGTAGTAAAATTTTTTAAATTTACACGAGTCAAGTCACTTAATTTTTGAAACATGAGTTCACGATAGGGGCCATCAGGTAAGTGCATTAATAATGGTTTGGCTATGGATACTAAACGTGCTTGTCCATCAATATGAGTGATATCTACTTGTTGTGTTAAAGTGTTAAAAAAAAATTCTGATAAAGGTATGGCTTGTTTGATACGCTGATTAAAGTGATCTGTCCCTTCAAGACGTATTAAATTATCGGGATCATCCCCTTGTGGTAATAAGATAAAGCTGACTTGACGTCCTGCTTGTAATAAGGGTAATACGGTATTTAAAGCTTTCCAAGCAGCATTGCGTCCTGCTGTATCCCCATCAAAACAAAAAATAAGTGTTGAGACTCTCCGAAATAAAAGGCTTACATGTTCACGAGTCGTTGCAGTTCCCAAAGCAGCGACTACATAAGGAATAGCATATTGTACTAAAGCAATGACATCCATATAGCCTTCTACAATAATAATGCCATGTGTTGATTTTATTTTTTGAGCAAAAGACCATCCATATAATTCGCGACTTTTTTGAAATAATGGGGTTTCAGGAGAATTTAAGTATTTGGGTATCCGTGTATTCTCTGATAATGTACGTCCCCCAAATGCGATCACACGTCCTCGACGATCAAAAATAGGAAACATGATGCGATCACGAAAATGGTCATAATAATGACCTTTTTGATGCTGTTTAATTAATCCAGTTTTGAGCAAGCGGCTGTGCATATCCGCATTCGTTTCTAAGGTTTTTAAGAGGTTATCCCAAGCAGGCGGTGCATACCCTAAACCAAAATCACGTGCAATTTCGCCTGTTATTCCCCGTTTTTTGAGATAAGTGATCGCTTTAGGAGAAAGTCGTAATTGTTGCCGATAATAGTGTGCGGCTTGTGCCATGACTTGATATAAATCATCAAATGCGGCGACTGAAACAGGGGCTGTCCCTTGTTCATACACCACATCCATTCCCACTCTTGAGGCTAATTCTTGAATAGCTTCAACAAAATTGAGTTGCGCATGATCTATCAGAAAGCCAATGGCAGTCCCATGTGCCCCACATCCAAAACAATAAAAAAACTGTTTATCAGGACTGACTGTAAATGACGGTGTTTTCTCATGATGAAAGGGACAAAGTGCTGTATAATTTTGACCCGTTTTACGGAGTGACACGTAACTTTCAATTAAATCAACGATATCAACACGCGTCATTAAGTCGTCAATAAAACTGCGAGGAATACGCATTTACGTATATGCGTTAATGAGTCAAACGCTGTTTGAGCGTTGCACTCAGCGCTCTCATATCAACACGTCCTTGCACTTTTGGTTTCAGTATCCCAATGACTTTACCTAAATCTTTAATCGAACTTGCGCCTGTTGCACTAAGAGTACTGTCAATTAAGTCTGCTAATTCAGAATCGCTTAAAGGTTGTGGCATATAGCTTTGTATGATTTTGAGTTCAAAAGCTTCTTGATCCACTAAATCTTGGCGATTGGCTTTTTCATATTGTGCTAATGAATCGCGACGTTGTTTCATCATTTTATCAAGAACGGCTATCACTTGTGTATCATCTAAACTAATCCGTTCATCAATTTCTTTTTGTTTAATAGCGGCTCGAATTAAGCGTATGATACCTAAACGTGGTTTATCCTTCGCACGCATCGCGGATTTCATATCATCAGTAATACGTTGGTTGAGAGTGTCAGACATAATATTTTATTTTGTGTTATACCCACCGATAAAAGTGGGTAATCATAGCTATTGACGGGGTAATAATTTTGATTTAGTGAGGACGTACTCTGCGTAATTTCTCACGACTCAATTTTTTAAGATGCCGTTTAACAGCAGCAGCAGCTTTACGTTTGCGAATAGTAGTGGGCTTTTCATAAAATTCACGTCGATGAACTTCAGCTAAGATCCCTGCCTTTTCACAGGCACGTTTAAAACGACGAATAGCGATTTCAAAGGGTTCATTCTCCCTAACACGGACTTGAGGCATTAAAAGTACGCCCTCCTAAAAATGGTAAAGTAAAAAACAGTACATTATAATATTTTATTACCCCAATATGCAAGACGTCTATAAAATGAATAAATTTTATCGAAAAATTGAATTTTTTATTGCAAGGATAATGTTTATCCTGACTATAATTTTTTTAGCGCTCGCGGCTATCTTGATTCAATACTTGCAAGTGGATGATGGATTAGATTTTCTGCCACGTCATCAAGAAATGATTGATGTCTTATTAATTTTATGGTGTCTATTTTTTTTAGAAAGACTGATATATTTAATCATTTGTCCCAAAAAAAATTATCTCGCTCAATTGTGTACAGTATTGTTACCCCCTTTACGTTTGCAAGCACGGCATTGTGAGGGTCAAAAATATATTTTATGGGATTTTACGTGGTATGCTGCTGATGAGGCCACATCTAAACATATTGAAAAACGATTTTTATATCCCATTTTAATCTGTTCGATTGTTTTAATACCCTTTTGGATTGCAGAGATTTTTTTCCCGCAAGGATGGGGTAAGCACCCTATATTGTTTCATATTATTAATATGGGGAATGCTTTAATTTGGGGATTATTTGTAATTGAATTTATCATTATGTTTTCTCTCACTAAAAAACGCAGTCAGTACGTGATAAAACATTGGCTAGAAATATTTATTATTCTCCTGCCCATGCTGGCTTTGGCAAGATTTCTTTTAATTTCAAAATATTTTTATCTGTCAAAACACGCGTATTGGTTTGTAAAATTACAAAAGATTTTAAATATATACCGTGCTAGAACAGTAGTCACAAGAATCATCAGGATATTTATTATTATAGATGTGGTGAAACGTTTGTATTGGATGAAAAATCCTGAAA
>DAOVZS010000188.1 GCA_030635005.1 Thiomargarita sp.
GACTCTTACCCCAAATGGCATATTCACTGGTAATACGATTGAGATGATCAACCGGGAAATGTTTGGATAAACTTTACACAACATTCCAATCTTCAAAAACATCAAAAGATTCATCAAAACCACCTACTTCAAGCCATAAAGAACGATCAATTAACAGGTTAATTAAGGGAATATAATTTTCATAACTTAAACGTTCAGCATCATAAGCGTCATTAAATTCGCCTATGGCTTTTTCTTGAAGAATAACGGTTTGTTCACCCACTATCTCTCTTTGCAACAAACGACAGCCTGAATAAGCCACTCTTGCATCAAAATGTTGCATGGCTTTTTCTAAACTTTCGAGATGTTCTGGTAAGAAACGGTCATCATCATCTAAAAAACCAATAATGCTACAACTGGTTGCTTTGACTCCCTGATTACCCGATTGTGCTCTGCCCCGATTAATCGTATTATTAATACGTTGAATATTTAAGTGAGAAAACTTGCGTATAATATCATCAATGGAGACACCCCCATCATTGATAACAACCACATGATCAGCTTGTCTTGTTTGTTCTACTAAACTTTGTAAACTTCGAGTCAATAAGTGTGGACGATCTTTCGTACGGACAATAATCGCAATGCGCAAATCAGGTAATTTGGGGTACATATTTTAATATATTCCTAAAAAATTGTATTTTTAATGCTAAGAACCAAACATCAGATTGGGTAAAAACAAACTAATAGCAGGTATATACGTAATCATGAGTAAAAAAGTCAACAAAATCATCAGCCAAGGTAACATGGCTTTCATCACTTCTACTAAGGTCATATCTGTAATACCCACCAGCACAAACAGATTTAAGCCTACGGGTGGCGTCACCATACCCACTTCCATATTAACAACCATAATCACGCCAAGATGAATAGGATCAATGCCTAATTTAATAGCTATTGGAAATAATATAGGAGTAACAATCAATAATAGTCCTGAGGGTTCCATAAAAATACCCCCCACCAGTAAAAGAAGATTGACGACGATTAAAAACATCCAAGGGGCCATGCCTGCTGTCATAATAGCTTGTGCGATGGTTTGTGGAATTTGTTCAGTAGTCAAAACATGTCCCAAAAGCATGGCATTTGTGATGATAAACATCAACATTATCGTAATTTTGCTAGAATCTGTAAGCACTTTGGGCACTTCACGTAATGTCAACTCACGATACACAAATACTGATATGATAAAAGCATACACAGCTGCAACAGCAGCAGCCTCAGTAGGTGTAAAGATGCCACTATAAATACCCCCGACAATAATCACAATCAGTAAAAGTCCCCAAATAGCATCCCATCCACTGCGTATCACTTCGCGCCAAGACGCAGGCTGCATTTTCGGAAGATTATGTTTTCGAGCTAAAAAGTAAATCCCTCCCATTAACATCAAACCTGCTAATAAACCCGGAACAATGCCCGCAACAAATAATCGTCCCACAGACACTTCTGTAATGGCAGCATAGACAACCATGACAATAGAAGGCGGTATCAAAATACCTAAAGTACCCGCACTACCGACCACACCGACAGCAAATTCTTTAGTATATCCTGTCGCTACCATCCCCCCAATGACAATACTCCCAATCGCAACAACTGTTGCAGGTGAAGACCCTGATACTGCTGCAAATAGCATACATGCGAGCACTGATGCCATCGCCATCCCACCCCGCAATGACCCAAAACAGGCGATCGCAAAGCGGATAATGCGTTTTGCAACCCCGCCTGTCGATAGGAAAGAAGCTGAGAGGATAAAAAATGGAATAGCTAATAGCGTATAATGCTCCATGCTTTGAAAAAGTTTCAAAGACAATGAAGCAAGAGAGTCCTCTGAAAATAATAAAATGGTTAAAATACTCGAGAATCCTAAAGAAATGGCAACGGGTACCCCAATCATTAAGCATAAAAATAAGATTCCAAATAGAAAAAGTGTCATCATTTTCTATTACAAACGCATTTCAATGCCTGCAGCGGCCATATTTTGTTTTGCCTCTGCTATCGTATATTCACCAAAATGAAAAATACTGGCAGCCAACACCGCATCCGCCTTTCCTTTAAGTACGCCTTCTGCAAGATGTTCTAAGATACCCACCCCCCCAGACGCAATCACAGGAACAGCCACAGCCTCACTAATGGAGCGTGTTAAATCTAAATCAAACCCATTACGTGTCCCATCGCGATCCATGCTGGTCAGTAATATTTCACCTGCTCCAAAATCAACCATTTTTTTTGCCCATGCGACAGCATCAATACCTGTGGCTTTACGCCCCCCATGTGTAAAAATTTCCCAACGTTGCAGACTGACTTGTTTAGCATCAATGGCGACAACAATACATTGTGAACCAAAATGATTGCTCGCTTCTTTGACAAATTCAGGATTAAAAATAGCCGCTGTATTAATGGCTATTTTATCCGCTCCTGCCTTAAGCATACGCCGAATATCTGCTAATTTACGGATACCCCCGCCCACTGTTAAAGGAATAAAAACATCATTAGCAACCTTTTCAACCACATGTATCATTGTTTCGCGATTATCAGAACTGGCAGTAATATCTAAAAAAGTGATTTCATCAGCACCTTGTTCATCATATCTTTTCGCAATTTCAACGGGATCACCCGCATCCCGAATATTGACAAATTTAACCCCTTTCACAACCCGTCCTGCATCAACGTCAAGACAAGGAATAATACGTTTTGCTAATCCCATGCTATTGCCTATAAATTATGTGCTAATTGTTGTGCTTCTGCTAAATCCAAAGTCCCTTCATAAATTGCACGTCCTGTTATTGCACCCATAATGCCTTCTTTAGCGACCTTACATAACGCTTTAATATCTTCTATCGTAGTAATCCCACCTGAAGCAATAACGGGAATATGAATAGATTGTGCCAAAGTCACCGTTGATTCAATATTAACCCCTTGTAGCATACCATCACGACTAATATCAGTAAATACAATCGCAGCCACATTATCTTGTTCAAAACGTTGTGCCATATCAATCGCAGTATGATGAGACACTGTAGACCAACCATCTGTAGCCACCATACCATCACGTGCATCCAAACCCACAATAATATGTCCCGGAAATTCTAAACCCACTTTTGTCACAAAACTGGGTGTTTGCACCGCTTTGGTACCAATAATCACATAGTCAACCCCAGCATCAAGATATGTTTGTATCGTCTTTTCATCACGAATACCGCCACCGACTTGTATGGTCACATCAGGATAAGTCTTAGCAATATCATGAATAATGTCCGCATTCACAGGTTTGCCAGCAAAAGCACCATTTAAATCGACAAGATGTAAACGACGTGCCCCTGCATTTATCCAGCGTTCTGCCATTGCAACAGGATTACTAGAAAAAACCGTGTCATCCTCCATACGTCCTTGTTTTAAGCGTACACATTGACCATCTTTAAGATCAATAGCGGGAATGATTAACATTTTAGATTCCTATGTGGCTGTTAATATGATATAATTTATTATTATAAAGCATATTCTGGTACTTGGGCCAATTTATAAGATAAGCGACGTTTTTTAATACGTGATATCAGGGGATGAAGTTCTTTCAACGCCTGTTCATATACATTTTTCTTAAAATAAATGACTTCATTTAAAGGATGCCAATATTCTACCCATTGCCATTTATCAAATTCAGGATGCTCAGTCGCATTCATGGTAATAATATTCTCAGGGCTTGATAGGCGTAACATATACCACACTTGTTTTTGTCCTATGCATAATGGACGTTGGTAATGACGTATCAGGTGAGAAGGTAAACGATAACGTAACCATCTATGTGTCATACCTAATACCTCTACATGTTTACTATTTAATCCTAACTCTTCATATAGTTCACGATACATCGCTCGCATTGGGGTTTCATGGGCTTTAATACCTCCTTGTGGAAATTGCCAAGCATTTTGCTTAATGCGTTTTGCCCATAACACTTGTCTTTTAAGGTTTGTCAGAATAATTCCCACATTCATTCTGTAACCATCTGTATCAATCATTGGATAAATCCTTCCCTTCGATAATTTTTTTGTTATATTAATTAATTTAATTATGTTTCAATTACAAGCAGTTGTCAAAATTTTTTTTAAATAAATATAATTTTGTGCTATTTTGTTGTTGATTTTGAATATATTGCACCACAAATGATGTTTTTTAACAACAAATGTGGTAAATATTATCCACTTGATTTGAATGGTAATTTATGGAAATTGTACAAAAAAAGTTTGAAGTCACTTGTGCCATTCCCCGTTCTGGTAGAACTTTTGAAAATTTTTTAAGAAAATTACAAGATTTAGGTGTTAATCGGTCTGAAATAGATC
>DAOVZS010000021.1 GCA_030635005.1 Thiomargarita sp.
GTACTGGAATATTAGACAAAATAATTGAAGGATAACAAGGGGGATTTGATTGATTTTTGAAAATTATGATTGCAACAAGATGAAGATGTGCTAAACATTGGTGGGTCGTGTGCGAATTGAACGCACGACCAATGGATTAAAAGTCCAGTGCTCTACCAACTGAGCTAACGACCCTATGTGACTAATTTAAGATATAAGGGCTATTCAAGAAAAAACAAGTCTTATTTTGATATATTTTTTTATTTGAGCATAAATTAAGCGACAAATAAGCCCAATACATCATTTAAATAGCGTCTTCCAAGGGGTGTTACGTAAATACCTTGTGTATCATATTGTAACCAACCACGTGTACAAGCCTCTTGCACTGTTTGTGTGATACAGCTCATACTTAAGCCTGTATATGTTATAAATTCTTTCGGCGTAAATCCTTTAACTAAACGCAAAGCATTTATCATAAACTCTAACACCACATCTTCTGTCGTCAGTGTTGTAGATTGTGTGATGACAGCATGTAGATAGCTGTGCGGATTATCTTGTTTAACTCGGCGTGTAATACGATCTGGGTAACTAATCTTAGCATGTGCCCCTGCCCCGATACCTAAATAATCTCCAAATTTCCAATAATTGAGATTATGTTGACATTGTTGTCCAGATTTTGCGTAGGCAGATATCTCATATTGCACATAGGCTTGTTCCTGTAAATACTGTTGCCCCCTCATGTGCATTTCCCATAAAATATCATCATCAGGCAATATTGGGGGGTTATGATAAAATGGTGTATTGGGTTCAATCGTAAGTTGATACCAAGAAAGATGACTGGGCTGAAAACTAACGGCCATACGTAAATCTTCTAAGGCCTCAGCCACTGTTTGTCCTGGCAAGCCAAACATTAAATCTAAATTTAGTGTGTTAAATCCTGCGTTTTGTGCTGATTTTATAGCAGATATTGCCTCAATACGTCCATGAATACGTCCTAATCGTTGTAACATATCGTCATTAAAACTTTGTATCCCTAAAGATAAACGGTTAATACCCGCAGCACGAAAGCCACAAAAACGTGTACTATCTACAGTACCTGGATTCGCTTCTAAGGTAATTTCAGCAGTATCAGTTCGTTTAAGACCAGATAATAACGTGTTAACAGCATTGGGTGATAAGAGACTCGGTGTACCGCCTCCAATAAAAATACTTTGAATGGGGCGCGTGCCCACTAAAGGTAAATCATGTTTAAAATCAGCAAGTAAGGCTAAAATATAGTCCTGTTCTGGCAATGCCCCTTGTGAAGGTAGAGAGAAAAAATCGCAATAAGGGCATTTTTGAACACACCAAGGGATGTGAATATAAAGACTGAGAGGCGGAAGGGTAATCAATTTCAACATAATGGATATAAGAAACAATGAATTCTCAAAGAAATATACAACCACAATTACAATATTTAGCAGTATATCAAGTGTATCATCCTGATTTTCAAGATCTCCAATTGTTTGGGGGACAACATCCCAGTTCATTAGATAAAAAAGGACGTGCTATTTTGTTTGATGAATTTATCCAATTAGGCATTACTGCAAGCATTTGTTTATTGGAAGCGCATGAATTGCAAAGATTTTTTTCCTATAAAGATAAATTTCTTGAAAAAACACCTAATGCACAATGGTTACATTATCCCATTGTTGACATGTCAATACCCAGTCCAGAACTGATGACACAAATTTTAGATCGGATTGATACATTAGTCGCTGCCAATGAAAAAATCTATGTACATTGTTTGGGAGGACATGGTAGAACAGGTACAGTGATTGGCTGTTGGTTAAAACGACAAGGGTATCATAATCATGAAGTCTATTTAAAACGTGCCCAATGGAGAGTTAAAACTTTATTTGGTACCACCGCTTCTCCACAAAGGGCTGAACAAATATTCATGATTAATCATTGGCAAAAAGAACAATAAACATTCATAGGTTTCAAAATGGAATTACTCAATCGTGTGCATCAACACTTTTCTGCCAGTATAGAACTCAAAAAACAATCCCAAACTCTGTTATCTCCCGATATTGTACGTGCTGGACAAATGATGGGGACATGTTTAGAAACAGGACATAAAATCCTCACATGTGGCAATGGTGGATCAGCAGAACAAGCCCAACATTTCTCATCAGAACTGATTAATCGTTTTGAAAAAGAGCGAAAAGCGTTAGCGGCGATTGCTTTAACGACAGACACTTCAAATTTAACATCTATTGCAAATGATTATTCATTCAAGAATATATTCTCAAGACAAATCAATGCATTAGGTCAAAAAGGAGATATTCTGCTCGCCCTGAGTACCAGTGGAAATTCACCCAACGTGATGAAAGCTATTGAAACCGCATTGACACAAAAGATGTCAATTGTATTGCTTAGTGGGCGGGATGGTGGGAAAACAGCAGGTCAATTAACCCATACCGACATAGAAATTCGGGTACCTAGCCAATCAACAGCACGTATTCAAGAAGTTCATTTACTCATTATTCATTGTTTATGTGATATTATTGATTTTTTATAAGGCTTTTAAAAAAAAACTTTCTGGAAATTTTTCTGTGATCATCATGGTGGCTTGATGATTGGAAAAAACGTGATAAGTGCGGAAAAGGAAATCTGTATTCATTGGCACGTTAAAATGATGAGATAAGCTACTCGTGACACGTTCTTTTCCAGAATCTACAATTTCTTTATAAGATTCAATTTTGTATTCAAGCCACAATTTTCCGATAGTCGTTTTTGTATTCAATAATTGCTGTCTAAAATTTTCTTCTAATCTGTCAAGTACAATAAGTGACTCAGCATAAATGAAATTCTTACGGCTAATCTTCCCTCTAAGTAGAATTTTTCGTTCAATCACCTCAGAGCCCTTTTTTAAAGACATGTCAGGTATTTCGTGTGATATCGGTTTTAAGGATTCACTTAATTTAACCAGTTGAATGGGTTCAGATAAATAGGCTTCCAACATATCGGTGACAGTCCCATCAGTAGTTAAAATAATGCGTTGAAAAGCACTCAGTGTCGCAGGTTCTATATGGTGACGTTGTAAGCTTTGTTGTAAGTCATTTCTCATATGATTATTTCTAAATTATTCTTAAGCAGTATGATTTTTCGTTTTCAGCCAATCAACATAGATAAGTCATCATCAAACGGGAGAGGATCCATATCCTCCAAATCCAAAAAAGATGATAAAGTCTCACAAAAACCTAAATATGGCAAATCCAGATCTGTCAATTCACCACACAGCACTGTCTGCAGCTGCATTTTAAATTTTTCATCCAATTGTTGTTCTAATAGAGAACGCCAATTTTTTTCTGTATAGCTCTTCTTATCCCCAAGATCAACAAATCCATGTTTCTCATAGACTCTTTTTTTCTCGAAGTCTTCTAAAAAAATTTTGCGATGAACCCCCTCGGGCGTAGTAAAGCGACCGTCTTCTATCTCTCCACATCCTATCAAAACAGCATAAGAATGCTCGATATTTTTTTGCTCTTTCCAAATATGCACACCACTTTCTTGAGCAAAATACAGGCTAACCCCGAGCCCTTTAAGTTCAAACTCATGCCCAATTAATTTATGATCTAACAGTTCAGTATCCATATTCTGAGTATAACTGTATTTATCTTGTGACATCCAGACTGTACGTTCTGTCATTTCCCAATCATGATGTTTCACAATGTCAGTAAATAAATTGGAAATTTGAAATAAATACTCTGCTGAACCATAAATACAGAGCCAACACGAATGTGTGTTCGGATAGACAATGTTTAATATGTATGTTTGCCAAGAAATATGTGCTTGTTGCCACTTCTTCAATACAGTGGTAAGTTGTTTGCTAGAGGACTGAATACCAATCAAATCTAAGGTACATTCCATTTCAATCTGTTCAATCTGTTCTAATAAGGCTTTAGATTCTATTAAACACTTATTTGTGAGCATATCTTTAGCATTATGCCAATGCTCTTTCTTGCAAGCACGTTCTGCAATATCCCATTGACTCCAGACTGTCTGTAGACTCGCCCCTTCTTGAATCTGATAGGCGACACGCCGTTCCTGAGTCACAATATTTGCAAAATCCCGTAATGTCCATTGACTTTCGAGAAATTTTTGATCAGCATGGGTTTTTTGAGTGTGTATGAAGTTTTGAAATATGACTCCTTTTTCACCTTGACACACCGTGATGGTCATAGATGTTGAAAATGAATAACGGTTTAAAGTGTTTGCTAGCGGAATCACAATATATTGATGTAAAGTACGTTGTAGTTGGCGCGCACCATAATGACTGTTCTCACTGATATGCGCAAGATAATCAATCACATCATCTTCAATATGTAATGTCACATCACGTGTACGTAATCCTTCCCTTTTTCTCAATTTATCCAATTCACGACGTACAATAGGACGTAATACACTCAAATCCAAAGCTTTAAAAGGAATGATCTGATCTAAGCGATTAAACAATTCTGGGCGGAAAAATTGTTGGACAGCCTGTAAATAGTGTTGATGTAAAGCGTGATTACTGCGATCTTTGGGGTGAAAACCTGGATTACGTTGCCGACTCACACCCGCACCAATATTAGACGTCATAATAATGACACTACTGCAGAAATCAGCAACTTGTCCGCGTGCATCCGTTAAACGTCCTTCTCCTATCACTTGTAATAATAAGTCATAAAATGAAAAATGGGCTTTTTCCAATTCATCAAATAGAAGAACAGAAAACGGTTGTTGTCTGACTTTATTTGTTAATAATCCTTGTTTTGTAGCAGACGCATCCCCAGTTAAACGTAATACAGAGACTTCATCAGCAAATTCACTCATATCAAAACGAATCAGCCGTTCACTATCACCAAACATACATTCTGCTAAGGCTTTCGCTAATTCTGTTTTACCTACACCGGTAGGACCTACAAATAATAAAGACGCAATCGGCTTACCTGGACGACTCAAGCGTGTTTTGACAGAAGCGAGTAAATGAACCACAATATTAATGGCTGCCTCTTGTCCAAACAAACGTGTTTTAAAAAAGTCTTGTAATTTTTTAAGTTTCAAATGAGAACGATTGTCTATCAAAAAACGGGGCATACCCGATTCTTCAGAAAACTGTGTGACGACGACATCACTATCCAAAGTCTTTTGGGTGTTCTGTTCGTGATTTAAAATAGATTCTAAAAAATGAACTGTTTTCCCAGGAAAACCAGAATACACTGCATAACGATGTTGTAACGCTAAGGTTTCCTCAATAGCAGTTTTGGATATCTGAGATTTAGGATGAGAGATCTGTAAACGCTGACGTACAATATCAGCTTGTTGTTTTAATAAAGGGGGTTCTACACGCAATATTTGAAATAGATTGGTATATCCAGGTGCGCGTGCTTCAATATTAGCCAATTCTTCATCGGTGCATTCACTAATAAGATGGACACTGCCTAATGCCAAATGTTCGCGCATAAATTCAGCCATACTGATGGCATTTCCAACATAAGCCCCGACTTCAAAGAGTTGTGCAAGATTACGTACATACAAAAAATCACCCAATTGGCTAATTTCTTCTAAAACCTGTCCCAATGATTCTTCCCAACCACTTTTAGCAGTGAGTTTTTGTAACATACGTGCTGCTGTTGTTTCCCAAAATGTGACTGTTTGTAACTCTTCTGATCGATAGACTTCTTCAATTAATGCTGTTTTACCCACGCCTGCCCGTCCCACTAACAAGATATTACGATTATATTTACCTATCAAAGCCCGTAACAGTTGTTTAAGTTCAGTGCTACGCCCAAAACAACGACATTGTACGTGTCGTTTTAATTCTTTTGCTATATTGGGCAACCATTGATGTTCACGTTTCTGCTGTAATTCGGTGAGTTCAGATGGGTTGTAAAAATAGCTATCTATCAGATGCTTATCAGCTGTGATTGTTGTATACCATTGGGTTGTGATTAAATCACGTACATTGGCATAACGATTTTTACGGGTAAATTCAAGCCTTATCGATTCTTGCAAGATGCCTACAAGTTCGTCTGTGGTTGGCGCATAGCCTTCCACTCCCAGAACGGGTACAAATCCTATATAGTACTGATTAGGGAGTTGTGTATAAAAATAGTCAAAATCCAGTGAGATATCAGGATATATACGCTTGTGCGGCGATGGTACGAATAACTTGAGTTGTGCGAATGATAATGACAAAGTGGGGGTATATCTGAGCATTTCCAGATATTCACCCTGTTTAATCGTATTCTCTTCTAAGCACGTAACAAGTTCTTGTGCAAAAATGGCGGGAGATTTATTAGCAGCAAGAGATTCTGGAATGAGTAGGGGAGAAACAAGCTTGATATCGTCTGTAAATTCGAGAAGAATAGTCCAAATGGGAAGTGTAAAAATATTATCCATCTACCATTCTCCGTAACCTCTATTTCTAATCATAGCAACCTGAATGATCATATTAGCGATTTCTTCAGATATTTCTAAAAATCGATATAATTCCTTCAATAATTTTTTTTCAGCATTTGATAATACACCATCTGCAAATGCAACATCAACAGCACAAGCGAATGCTGTTTCCCGTAATTCAACGGGTAAAACGACTTTGGCAGATTTTATGAGGAAAAGTGCCCCTTGGCGATCAAGAATATTTATTAATCTCGCAAACATACTTGCGATTTTTTCTTCGTCATATGCTTTAAAAAGTGTCATTCGTTGAATATAAATGCCCACACATTCCATTTCGGTGTCATCAATATCACCATCAACGGCAGACATAGTAAGTGCTACTGCGGTAAAAGCATCAGGCATACTTAACATTTGTTGAGATCTTTTTGTTTTCTCGATTTCCTCAAAAACACTCATGAGATTATTCTCCTAAAAAATATTCTTTTTAATATTAGAACATATTTTTAGGAAATATTCAATTTAACTCCCAAAATACCAACGAATGACAAAATACAAACTACCCGCAATCAATGCTGAAATGGGCACTGTGATTAACCAAGCGGTGATAATCTTTATCAATAGCTCTCTTCTCACATATTGCCGTTTTTGAATTTTGGAGATTTTTTTCTTCTCTTTTTTGGTGAAATCTATGTCACCTCCCGCTTGCTTCGTCTGTAATTCAAGTTTTTTAGCTGCAATACGCGTTTCAAATTGGTTTTTCTCTTCTTCTTCTTGAGCACGTTCTTGCTTTTTAGTCCACTTGTTTATTTTTTTATTAATGGATTGGATATGATGTGCTTTTACCCCTTCAAGTTCATTTTCATATTTTTGATAGAGATAATATCGTAAATAACCCACCCCAAACACACCACCAATAGCAATATGTGTTGAACTCACGGGCAAACCTATCCAAGATGCAATAATCACTACAATAGCTGAAGACATGGCAATGGACCAAGCTCTCGATTGATCTAAATCAGTAATTTCACTCCCTACCGTTTGAATCAATTTAGGACCATAAGTGGCTAAACCAATTGCAATCCCTAAAGCCCCTACCACCATTACCCACAGTGGAATCGCTGCTTTTGTAGTCACATCACCACTTTGTAAGGCCTCATAAATGGCAGCAACAGGTCCAATAGCATTCGCCACATCATTCGCACCATGTGCAAAACATAATAAGGCTGCCGCAAAAATCAAAGGTATCGTAAATAGCTTATTAATATCACTTCTTTCATTAGACAGTGTTTGTGATGCTTTGATAATCAGGGGTTTGACAATAAAATAAATCACAAAACTACACACCCCTGCAATCATGAAAGCTGTTGTTAAATCAAGTTTAACAAGCTTTTTAAGCCCTTTGAGGGCTAAATAGCTAATAAATGCAAAACTCATTAAAGTGATTAAAAACGGTACAATCTTTTTAGCCTTTTCAAGAGTATCTTCTTGATGAAAAATTCTATCTTGAATAATATAGACAAATAGTGCCGCAGTCATTCCTCCTAAAACAGGAGAAATTACCCAACTGGCCGCAATTTTGCCCATCGTTGCCCAATTCACAATATTCCATCCTGTTGCCGCAATCCCCGCTCCCATGACACCGCCTACAATAGAATGTGTCGTTGACACTGGTGCGCCCAGTGCAGTTGCGATATTTAACCATAACGCTCCGCCTAAAAGAGCAGCAAGCATGATCCAAATAAATACTTGCGTATCATCAATTAAATGAGCATCAATAATACCTTTTTTGATGGTACTTACGACATCTCCTCCTGCAATTAAAGCCCCACCTGATTCAAAAATAACTGCAATTATGATAGCAGAAACCAGTGTTAATGCTTTAGAACCCACTGCAGGACCCACGTTGTTGGCAACATCATTTGCACCAATATTCATCGCCATATAACCGCCTACCATGGCAACAAAAGCCATAAAGGTGACTTGTGGCATACCCGATTTTTCAAGAAAAATGTACAAGGCAATAAGACCTAAAAAGAGTATCCCTATCGTAATTTTATACAAATCTTGAATAATTAAGTGTTTCATTCTTCTCCTTTAATGACGTAACACACGATTAGTTAACGCATCACGAATTTCGCTAGGGCGCGAACGATCACCGACTTGCCCAGGCATAATATATTTAATATGTTTTGAAAATGTACGTCGCACATCAAACGCTGTTTTAGCAGCTAATCTACCACTCATATTGGCACTGGTAGAGACTAAAGCGCCCTTCCAAGATTGACATAAGGCTTTGGCGTGAGGATGTGCGGTAACACGCACAGCTATTTGATTTGAAGTTCCCCGTAAATAGGGAGAGATATGTGTTTGTGCAGGCAATAACCATGTGACCGCACCTGGCCATGTCGATAGGATTTTTTGTTCTAATTGTGAAGATAAGGGCTTCAGAAAAGGGCATAATTGGTCATAATGTGCCGCAATTAAAATAAGCCCTTTTTTCCAAGAACGTTGTTTGAGTAATAATAAACGTGTAATGGCTTTTTCATTAAAAGGATCACAACCTAATCCATATACTGCTTCAGTGGGATAAGCAATAACATCCCCTTCTGTTAAGTGATATATTGCTTGCTTAAGATGCCAATTATTCATGAGAAACATCTTTAACATGTTCTAGTAATTGATCAAAATCAGATTTATATTGATTGTCTTGTTCAATACGAAATGTTTGATATTCTTTTTCTGCGACTGCTTTAGCGACTTTTGCAGAAATATTACCCATATTTTTTCCAAAATTTTGCCCATTTTTTAATCGTTCACTATCGAGTACAAAACCTTTAACAATAAACTCATGTAGGGTGTGCGTAGCCCAAATACGAAATTGGGTAGCTTGTTTTGAATTGACGCGATAGCCAACTGCGATAATGGCATCGAGATTGTAAAAATTTGTTTTGTATTTTTTACCATCACTGGCAGTTATTTCCATTTTGGAAATAACTGAATGTTCCTGTAATTCACCGCTGTCAAAGATACTTTTTAAGTGTTTATTAATATTGGGTATTTTAACTGCAAAAAGCTCTGACATCTTTTTTTGCGTCAACCATAAGGTATCATCATGTGCAAGCACATCAATTTTTACAGTATCATCATTCGTACGATAAAGTAGAATTTCTGTTTCTTGTAGTAACATGTTACAACTCTTTTAAATAAGGAGCTTTAGCATCTTTGGGAGATAAGATCGGTGTACTGATAGGCCATTGAATTCCAATATCGGGATCATCCCAACGCACACTGCCTTCATCTTCTGGATGATAATAATCGGTACATTTATAGTGAAAATCAGCAGTATCAGACAAGACACAAAATCCATGTGCAAATCCTGACGGGACATAAAATTGTTGATGGCTCTCAGCAGTTAAAGTGACGCCTACCCATTTTCCAAAAGTAGCAGAACCTTTACGTACATCCACGGCAACATCAAATACGCTGCCACTGGTCACACATACCAGTTTGCCTTGCGGATAGTTTTTCTGAAAATGTAAACCACGTAATACGCCTTTAGCGGAATGAGAATGATTATCTTGTACAAAAGTGTCTTGAATGCCTATTTTAAGATAACGTTCGGCATTAAAAGTTTCTAAAAAAAAACCCCGTGAATCACCAAAGACTTTAGGGGTTATGAGTAAAACACCGGGAAGGATTGTGGTAGTGACATTCATTATATTTCTTGTGCTACAATCGAGTGGAGATAAGTGCCATAATCGTTTTTTATCAAAGGTTTTGCTAATTCAAGCACTTGTTCAGTACTAATATAACCTTTGCGCCAAGCGATTTCTTCGGGACATGCGATTTTTAATCCTTGTCGTTTTTCAATGGTTTGTACGAATAAAGAGGCTTCTAATAAGGCTTGATGTGTCCCAGTATCTAACCACGCCATTCCTCGTCCCATTTTTTCCACAGATAACTGATTGCGTTGCAAATATACCTTATTAACATCAGTGATTTCTAATTCACCGCGTGCCGAAGGTTTGATGCTTTTGGCAATATTAATGACCTCGTTATCATAAAAATAGAGCCCTGTCACTGCATAACGAGATTTAGGATGTTGCGGTTTTTCTTCCAAACTGATTGCTTTTCCCATACTGTTAAATTCAACAACACCATAACGTTCTGGATCATGTACAGGATAAGCAAATACAGTAGCACCGAATTGTGCCGTTTGTTGCACAGTTTTTGGGAAATCATGTCCATAAAATATATTATCACCCAGTATCAAAGCACAATGATCATTACCAATAAAACGTTCTCCAATAATAAAGGCTTGTGCTAATCCCTCAGGCTTTTCTTGTACAGCATAAGTAATATCAAGCCCCCATTGTGTACCATTCCCCAATAATTGTTCAAAACGTGGCGTATCTTGTGGTGTCGAAATGAGCAAAATTTCCCGAATATCTGCCAACATCAACGTTGTCAACGGGTAATACACCATGGGTTTATCATAAATGGGTAATAGTTGTTTAGACACGACTTGCGTTGCGGGTGATAAACGGGTACCTGCCCCCCCTGCTAAAATAATCCCTTTCATTGAATCACTCCTAATCGTTCACCACGATAACGTCCATCACGTACTCGTTGCCACCATTCTCGATGATCCAAGTACCATGTGACTGTTTTGCGTAATCCTGTTTCAAATGTTTCGCTAGGCTGCCACGCTAAATCCTTTTGAATCTTACTAGAATCAATGGCATAACGTAAATCATGCCCAGGACGATCAGTGACAAACGTGATACTATCACGATAGGAAGAGGAACGGGGCTGTATCTCATCCAGTAATTGACATAAGGTCTGTACCACTTCTAAATTGGTTTTTTCATTATGCCCCCCAATATTATAAGTCTCTCCCAATTTCCCATGTTCTAAAACTAAACATAATGCCCGTGCATGATCATCAACATATAACCAATCACGTATATTATTTCCTTTACCATAAATGGGTAAGGGTTTCCCTTCTAATGCATTGAGAATAATTAAAGGGATTAGCTTTTCTGGAAATTGATAAGGACCATAATTATTGGCACAATTGCTGGTGACTACGGGGATATTAAAGGTATGATGCCACGCACGTACTAAATGATCAGAAGCAGCTTTACTCGCCGAATAGGGAGAATTGGGTTGATAAGCAGTGGTTTCAGTAAATAATCCCGTTTCTCCTAAACTGCCATAGACTTCATCTGTAGAAACATGATGAAAGCGAAATTGTGATTTTTCTGTATTATCAAGAGTTTGCCAATATTGTCGCACTACCTCAAGCAAGGTATAAGTGCCCACAATATTAGTATTAATAAAGTCAGCAGGGCCTTCAATCGATCGATCAACATGTGATTCTGCGGCTAAATGCATAATCGCATCTGGCTGAAATTGGGTAAATTCTTGCCATAATGCAGTAGAATCACAAATATCAACTTGAGCAAAATGATAACGGGGATGCTCTGATACAGAAGTTAAAGAGTCAAGATTACCAGCATACGTAAGTTTGTCGATATTTAGAACAGAGATATCAGTGTCATTAATGAGATAACGAATAACTGCCGAACCAATAAATCCTGCACCACCAGTAACAATAAGTTTCACAAACACTCCTCTTCTGGATTTTTTTTGATAAAAAATTTATTCTTCGGTTATTTTGAATCCAGTAATTTTTAATTCAACGCGACGATTTTCTGCATAAGCAGTTTTTGTCTTTTTGTTAGAAAGAGGTTGTTCTTCCCCTTTACCTTCAGTGCTTACCTTGTCAGCAGAAACACCTTTCTTAAGCAGAAATCGTGCAACACTTTTGGCACGCTTTTCAGACAATTTTTGATTATACAGTTTAGAACCAAAATGATCAGTATGACCCACTACTGTGATCTGCTGAATATCATCAATATTAAGAGACTTAATCAGTTTCTCAATGCTTGTTTGTGCGTCTACTTTCAATTGACTGCTGTCTGATGCAAAGAGTACATCACCATTAAAAGTCACTAAAGCCCCTTCACTATTTGTTTGGACAGTATAGGTAGATTCTTCAGGAACAATAACAGCAGTCACAACAACACAACCACTCGCATCAACCTCATTTTCAAGGTCACTTTTGCTATTATTGGGGCATGCATCTAGGTAATCAGGAACACCATCTTGATCAGAATCTAGTGGGCAGCCTGTTGAATCAACACCTTTTGCAAGTTCTATTTTTGTGTTATTGAGACATGAATCACGGTAATCAGGGACACCATCTTGATCAGAATCTATGGGACACCCATTGGCATCAACACCCTTTTCAAGTTCTTCAGGTGTATTATTAGGACATTTATCTTCATTATCTAAAATACCATCTGTATCATTATCAGATTCTATTGGGCATCCTTTTGAATCTACTCCATTTTCAAGTTCTTCTGGAGTATTATTAGGACAGTCATCTTGATAATCTGGCACTTTATCTGTATCGCTATCTATAGGGCATCCTTTTTGTTCTCCACTTTTAAAAATACCCTTAGCCAGTTCTTCAGGCGTATTATTAGGACATTTATCTTCATTATCTGAGATACTGTCCTTATCAATATCCAAAATGTCACCACATCTTTCAAATCGTTGTGTTTGTTCATTAGGGGTATTAGGTGTTTGGACACACTTATTCACATCCTTGCTGACAACAGGATTACCTTTTGAATCTAATAAATAATGACTTGTTTCGGCAGAAACAATGACACTTGATAATAATGTACTGAAGACAATTCCTATGAAAAATTGACCCGCTGAGTAATGAGACATCAATATCCTCCAATTAAAATGCAAATAGTAACCTATTCCTAATGTAAAAGCGGCTCTAAAGAACCACTCTGATCAAGTGCAACCAGATCATCGTAACCGCCGACATGTTTTTCCCCAATAAAAATTTGAGGAACGGTACGTCGTCCACTAATTTCAATCATTTTTTCCATTTCTGCTGGATTTTGATCAACAAAAATCTTATCTATATTTGTCACAGATTTTTTATTAAGTAAACGTTCTGCCATACTACAATAAGGACAAACATGGGTACAATACATACGGATGATAGGCATATACAGTCTCCTATAGGATTGAAAGGAATATCTATAAATAAAAGGCAATACCAATTGGCATTGCCTATCTTCTAATATATGTGGCTTATACCCACTGTGCAAAATTGTCTTTATTACCACTACTGCCATCAGCATAGCCAGCATCATAATCTTTTGTTTGGCGTTGCTCTTCGATCATTGGATTGTGTAAATAGCCTCCCATCCAACCAAGCATATATTCACGTTTTACTTGCTTATTTTCCATATCGGTGACAGCATCGTAGTAAGTTTGATCCATTATTTAAATCCCTCGGTGTAATGATTGATAAGAATGTATCATTTTAGCATATCAGATTTTTAGAATATACACTTTTTTTGTGTTATCAGTTATCAGTTATTGATTCTCAGTTCAATAAGTCTTGACATAATAGACTACTCCTTATTATTATTAAGATACAATATCCTACTTTTTTATTCAGTTAAAAGCATGAAAACTACAGATGATTTAGTGGCAGAATGCCTAAAAACAGTTAATGAAATTTTACCTTGGGATTTAGAGGAATTATTAAAAACAAAGCCTGCACTACAATTACTTGATATTCGAGAGCCTTATGAATTTGAGGCTTTACATATTAAAAACTCTTTAAATGTACCCCGCGGTATTTTAGAACAAGCCTGTGATTATGGTTATGATGAGACGGTTCCAGAGTTGGTTACTGCAAGAGATAAAGACCTTATTATCATTTGCCGTTCAGGTAAACGTAGCGTACTTGCCGCATATACAATGCAATTGATGGGGTATCACTCGATTTTATCTTTAAAAACAGGGGTAAAAGGATGGAATGATTATGAATTACCCTTAATAGATCTGCATCAGCAATTAGTAGATATTGATGATGCAGATGATATTTTGCTCCCTCACCTTAGCGCTGAACAAATGCGTCCTTCTTGATTTATGGTGAAATCCGATGTTTACACACTTCGGATTTCTTTTTTTTCAGCTAACACGTCTAATCGTCGCCGTCGTAATTCTTCACTAATAGCCATTCCTTTAAATCCATCTGCTAATAGTGTTGTGACGTCTACTTTTTGTGCTAATTCAAAAACATGATGAAAATGTTGCGGTGCCTTAGAATCATGAGTGGCTTCACACGCCAGCAAAAATTGTTTAAATCGTTTTGGACGACGAAAGGCATCTAAATTGTGTAAGGTGTTTAGTACAGTTTCAGGTGATAATTGAGTGATACGGTGACAATATTGATGATAACATGCATGCATTATTGCTAAATCACGATATTGGTTGGGCACACAATAGCGTTGACATAAACTTTCTATCTCTTTTTGACTCAATTTAGACATTAATACAGCAAATAACACTTGTGTATCAGATGTTAATTGACGTGCTTGTTGTAAATATATTCTGTTTGGTTTAAGATTAGGAAAAATTCGTTCCAATGCACCTGATGTCTTCAACACATCAAAGAACATAACGACTTGTTTCTCTTGCAAAGCCCGTTCTGTTTCTTGCCAGACACGTTCTGCCACCAAAGCATCGACCTCGCCATTTTTTACCATGTCAATCATCATCGTTAAGGTATCATCTGCGATGCGAAAACCAAAACGTGCCGCAAAACGTGCAATACGTAAAATACGTACTGGATCTTCTACAAACGCTGGTGAGACTTGCCGTAAAATACCTGCTCGTAAATCTGCTAAACCATTAAACGGATCAAAAAGTTGCCCATGCTCATCAAGAGCCATGGCATTAATGGTTAAGTCACGTCGCTGTAAATCATCTCTTAAGGAGACATCAGGTGCTGCATAGACATTAAAACCAGTATAACCAGGTTTCGTTTTACGCTCAGTACGTGCTAAAGCGTATTCTTCACGTGTGATGGGATGTAAAAAAACAGGGAAATCACGTCCTACTTGTGTGTATCCCAGTTTTAATAGCATTTCTGGTGTTGCACCCACAACTACCCAATCTTTATCTTTACAGGGAAGTCCCAAATATTTATCACGTACAGCACCGCCCACTTGGTATATTTTCATATCTTTATGCTCAAGCATGTCGCAAATGCACACGCAATTGTCGAAAGGTTTGCACATCCAAAGCATCTTTCCAAATGATCAGGGCATGACCTTGTACGCTTAAGATGACTAATTGAGGATGACTATAACTATCTGAAATTTCGGCCATTTTTCCTGTTATCAGTTGTATCCCTGTCTCATAATGCATCATACATCCATATAAGGGATGATGAATATATTGTAAATGTTTACGTGATGTATATCGGGCACTGGCTAATATTAATATGCCAATAAGCACTTTAACCGTTAAAGGTAACATTAAAGGTAACAATAATAACAGTGCTCCCCCGTGTATGCCCATTAAAATGACTGCAAAACGTTTAGAAAATCGTGGTTTAAGATGTAAAGGATTCGTAAAATGAGACACAATATGTGATATGATTAGAAGAATAAAAATGGAACTTGGAAAACGCTTGTGGATTCTCCTATTGTGATTGCAATCATTGTATTTATCAGTATATATGTTATATGGTATTTAATACGTGTATTCGCAGATTTTATTTTAGTCAGCATTGCATTGAGTAGTGCTGTTTTAAGTTATTATATTCCCAATCTATATCCTAGCATTTTAGTAGGTTTAAAAGAAATGAATCTTTTAAACATATTAGGAATGACGTGGTTACCAGAACAGGCAGACTTTGCAGCAATTATAGCTATAGCCTGTTTGATTGTGGGTGTTGCGGTATTGATTTCTATCCCAATTTTACCCTTTTCAGCGACTTATAGAAGCATGTTGGGGATAGAAGGATCTGTATTTAAGCGAAAAGAGGCTAAAATTCGTCAATGGATTATTGAAGAAGTCCAGCATTATCATGATAAAAATATAAATGAAAACAGTGACCGTAATTGACTATGGCATGAGCAATTTACGCTCTGTCAGTAAGGCCTTAGAGCATGTGGCAGGTAAGGATTGGCACGTTATTGTGAGTGATCAAGCTGATGTGATACTACATTCTGATAAGGTGGTTTTTCCTGGACAAGGTGCGATAGGCAATTGCATGACATTATTGCAACAAACAGGTCTTGATGATGTGATTAAACAAGCACTTGAAAAACCATTTTTAGGGATTTGTTTGGGGCTACAGACCTTATTTAGTCGTAGTGAAGAAAGTGGTGGCACGACGGGATTTAATTGGATTAATGGGACAGTACGTCATTTTGTGAGACCCGATGATTCCTTTAAAATTCCACAAATGGGGTGGAATCAAGTGCAACAACATCAGTCTCACCCTTTATGGCACGGCATTCCCGATAATAGTCGCTTTTATTTTGTACATAGTTACTATGTTGATCCTGAAGACAGGGCTGTGATCATGGGACGTACCCCTTATGCTGGTTTCGAATTCACTTCTGCAATTGCACGGGATAATGTTTTTGCAGTGCAATTTCATCCTGAGAAAAGCCAGCATGTAGGACTTAAATTATTAAAGAATTTTTTAGATTGGTAAGATTTTTTTTATTTTCATTATTTTAATATTAACAGGAGAGACACTTTGGCCAATTCTGCTCAAGCAACAAAACGAGCTCGTCAAGCTGAAAAACATCGTCATCAAAAAGCAGGACAACGTGCTATGTTTCGCACATATTTGAAAAATGTACTTAAAGCGATTGCTACCGGTGATTTTGCAACTGCACAGGCTTCCTATAAAAAGGCAGTGCCTGTGATAGATAATATGGCTAATAAAGGTATTATTCATAAAAATAAGGCTGCGCGTCATAAAAGTCGCCTTAATAAACATGTTCATGCATTGCAAGCCACGACTTAATCAGTTCATTTTTTCGGATTTCTGAATAGAAATCCGATTTGTTGCAAAATCATGTATTGCTTCTGGATATAGACGGTGTTCTGCTACCAATACTCGTGCTGCTAAACGTGCTTCATCATCAGCTGGAAAAATAGGTACAGACGCTTGACGTATGACAGGACCTGCATCTAAATCCTCAGTCACAAAATGCACCGTTGCTCCATGTTCAGTGACGCCTGCTTTTAAAGCACGTTGATGTGTATGTAACCCTTTAAAATTTGGGAGTAGGGACGGATGAATA
>DAOVZS010000015.1 GCA_030635005.1 Thiomargarita sp.
AAATATTATACAATTGCAATACAAATAATAAGAGTAGCCTCGGAAAAACCTATTCAATATCATATTAAAGCAGACATAAAAACAGCCAATGATTCGCCTGAAAATACTGATGATGCAGATAATAAAAAAGTCTTAAAAGTCATTCAGCATGCTTACATGGTGACAATATCTCCAAAAGGGAGCAATAAATTCCCCCAAATATTAATGGTTCAACCTTATGGTATTTTACCAGATACACGACATAACCTGATATCTATAAATGATATTAAATCTGATTTGTGATTTATACCACAAATAGCACTATAAAAAATAAGTTTCTAAAATACATGATTTACAAAAATTCTATTAAAATGTATAGTAGATATCTATATAAATAACTTATACATGAATGAGAAAAGTCCCCAGTTTTAGGACATAGTTGTTTCTCTTGTCATTTATATTTCCCTAATTTTTGTCAATTGATACAAATTTTGGATTTGTGGCACTTGATAAATATACTAAGATCAATAATAATAAAAAACATACAAGTTGGTATTATTTAAACCACACAAAAATTTTAGGGATTATATAAATATGAAACTCACCACTAAAGGTCGTTATGCTGTCACCGCAATGTTAGATTTAGCTATTAATCGTGATCGCGGTCCCATTACACTGGCTGATATTTCAAAACGACAAGGCATTTCTTTATCTTATTTAGAACAATTGTTCTCTCGCTTACGTCAACGAGGCTTGGTAGACAGTACACGTGGACCAGGTGGTGGGTATCGTTTAAGTCGTGACGCTGAGGGAATTGCAGTGGCAGATGTGATTGCAGCTGTAGATGAAAGTGTAGACGCAACACGCTGCAAAGGTCAACAAAACTGTGGCGATTCCCGTGCTTGTCTGACACATCAACTATGGACAGATTTAAGTGGACAAATTCGTGATTTTTTAGGTCATATTACATTAGCACATGTATTAAACAAACGTCCTTATGAAGTTTCTAAAGAAGCCGCCCGCGTAAACCCGAATGAACGGGGTAGAAACGAGCATATTGCCATTTCTCATTAAAATTGTGGCATTTCAATTGTAGGGGTAGCGCTATTATTGGCAATACCTCCTGGAGCACATCTTGAACTTACCTATCTATCTTGACTATTCAGCCACCACACCTGTAGATCCTCGTGTTGCCGAAAAAATGATGCAGTATATTAGTTTAGACGGTCATTTTGGCAATCCAGCCTCTCGTTCACATAAATTTGGATGGGATGCTGATACAGCAGTCACAAAAGCACGCACACAAGTCGCCAGTTTAATCCATGCCGATCCCAAAGAAATCGTGTGGACTTCGGGGGCCACAGAATCTAATAACTTAGCGCTTAAGGGCGTTGCCCATTTTTACCAGAACAAAGGTAAACATATTGTAACAAGCCAAACAGAACATAAAGCGGTGTTAGATACCTGTCGTCAATTGGAGCGTGAAGGGTTTGAAGTGACTTATTTATCCCCTGAAACCAATGGACTCATCGATTTAAAAAAACTGGAATCAGCACTTCGGGATGATACTATTTTAGTCAGCATCATGCATGTTAATAATGAAATCGGCGTGATTGCAGATATTGCTAAAATTGGTGAAATGACACGTGCACACAACATCTTATTTCATGTTGATGCAGCCCAAAGTGCAGGAAAAATCCCCATTGATTTAAATGCAATGAAGGTTGACTTAATGTCATTTTCTGCCCATAAAATTTATGGTCCCAAAGGTATCGGTGCCTTATATGTTCGACGTAAACCACGTGTCCGTCTGGAAGCCCAAATGCATGGAGGCGGGCATGAACGTGGTATGCGTTCTGGCACATTAGCCACCCATCAAATTGTTGCTATGGGCGAAGCTTTTCGTATTGCACAAGAAGAAATGACGTTGGAAAATGAGCGTATTGCAAAATTACGTGATTGTTTATGGGAAGGTTTAAAAGATATTGAAGAAGTTTATATTAATGGGGATCCTGCACACCGTATTCCGGGTAATTTAAATGTAAGTTTTAACTTTGTTGAAGGCGAGTCTTTAATCATGGCACTGAAAGATTTGGCAGTCTCTTCAGGTTCTGCCTGTACTTCCGCAAGTTTAGAACCCTCTTATGTGTTACGGGCTATAGGACGTAATGATGAACTAGCGCATAGTTCTATCCGCTTTACATTGGGACGTTTTACCACACAAGAAGATATTGATTATGCCATTCCCCTCATTCGTACTAATATTGATAAATTGCGCAATTTATCACCCTTATGGGATATGTACAAGGAAGGCATTGATTTAGACAGCATTAAGTGGGATGCTCATTAATTTTTTTTATAGAGAGGATAAAAAACAATGGCTTACTCAGAACAAGTTTTAGATCATTATGATAATCCACGTAATGTAGGGGCTTTAGATAAAGAAGATCCCACAGTGGGCACAGGTATGGTAGGTGCACCTGCGTGTGGTGATGTCATGAAATTGCAAATCAAGGTAGGTGATGATGGGGTGATTCAAGATGCCAAATTCAAAACGTATGGGTGCGGCAGTGCTATTGCATCCAGCTCATTACTCACTGAATGGGTGAAGGGGAAAACATTAGATGAAGCAGCAGCCATTAAAAACACAGAAATTGCTGAAGAACTTGCGTTACCACCCGTAAAAATTCATTGCAGTGTTTTAGGAGAAGCGAGTGTTAAGGCAGCCATTGCAGATTATAAGAAAAAACAAGCAAAGGTTTCGTAGAAATAACTGACGCTTTGGAAATCGCACGCCTAAATACTTGACTAATATAGTAGGTTTTATGTATAATTTTAACAAAACTCAATAAAATCAAGACTCACACGCTTATTGATATGATTGCATTTAATTGAGTTCATTGATTAAATTATACTATATCCATCATTTCTACAAATTGATATATCATATTTTTTTTTAAAAACAATGACTTAAAATCATAGTCTTGACAAGATAATATGATTTATCATATATATAACCCGTTAATAATACTTATATTTTTCGTAAGTATTTGTGCTATACAGTTTGGTAAGAGTAATATGGGTATTTTATTATGTATTAATATAACGAAATACCTTTAACCTAACAGTCACAATAACGGGAGATTGTATAATGTCAGAAAATATTGGTAACACTACCAATCTTTCCCGGCGTCGTTTTCTATTTCAGATGGCGGCTACGGGCGCGAGTACGGCTTTAATTTCTCAATCTGCGATTGGCAAAACACAAATGTTGTCGCCAGTTGCAATTGATAATCCATTGTCAAAATATCCCAATAGAGATTGGGAAAAAACATATCGGAATTTACACCAATACGACTCTTCTTTTGTCTTTCTGTGTGCCCCTAATGATACACACAACTGTTTATTACGGGGTTTTGTCAAAAATGGCGTAATGACACGCATTTCACCAACCTACGGTTTCCACAAAGCCACTGATTTAAATGGAAATCAGGCAGGACAACGTTGGGATCCACGGTGTTGTAATAAAGGTTTAGCTTTGGCTCGTCGTTTTTATGGAGATAGACGATGCAAACGTCCTATGGTACGGAAAGGCTTTTTGGATTGGGTCAATGCTGGTTTTCCACGTAATGCGGAAACCGGTGCCGTAGATATGAAATATTTGCAACGGGGACGTGATTCACGAGTCGCTGCAACTTGGGATGAAGCTTTTGAATTATCAGCCAGAGCGCTTAAAAATATTGCTGAAACCTATTCTGGTGAAGAAGGTCAGAAGAAACTATTAGCCCAAGGCTATGATCCCTTAATGGTCGAAAAGACTAAAGGGGCGGGAACACAAGTCTTAAAATTCCGGGGTGGCATGCCACCTTTAGGAATGACACGTGTTTTTGCACAGTATCGTGAAGCCAATGCAATGGTTTTATTAGATGATAAAATACGCGGTCTGGGTCCAGAAAAATCCCTGGGAGCACGTGGGTTTGATAACTATAGTTGGCATACCGATTTGCCACCAGGTCATCCCATGGTCACAGGTCAACAAACCGTTGATTTTGACCTTTGTAATGTAGAACATGCCAATGTTGTCATTGTTTGGGGTATGAATTGGACAACCACTAAAATGCCCGATTCACATTGGCTGACTGAAGCCCGTTTGAAAGGCACTAAGATTGTTGTTATTGCTGCAGAATATAGTGCAACCGCCAATAAAGCAGATGAAGTCGTTGTAGTTCGTCCAGGAACAACACCTGCGTTAGCTTTAGGTATTGCACAAGTACTGATCAGCGAAAAGCTATATGATGATGCTTATATCAAAGCCAATACTGATTTACCCCTTTTGGTACGTTTAGACACGGGTGAAAAATTACAGGCAACCGATGTATTAGCAGATTATCAACTGGCAACCCTAACAAATAACAGTGTTGTACTCAAAGAAGGTGAAAAAGGACCGGCTATTCACTTACAACCTGGTCCCGTATTTACTGATAAGCAACGTGAAGAATGGGGCGATTTTGTATTTTGGGATGAAAAGACACAAAAACCTGTCGCCATGAATCGGGATCAAATTGGTAAATATTTTACGGGTAATCCACAATTAGAAGGTACTTTTGAAGTCCCCCTACTTTCTGGTAAAACTGTAAAATGTCGTACCGTATTTGATGTCACACGTGAAATGCTTGATGGCAGTTATACCCCAGACGATGTTGCGAAATTAACTTGGGCACCTGTGACAGCCATACGTAGTTTAGCACGCCAAATGGCTGCTAATATGGAAAAAACGCTGTTTACAGTAGGCATGGGTCCCAATCAGTTCTTTAATAATGACCTTAAAGACCGTAATATTTTCTTAATCGCTGCTTTAACACGTAATATTGGTAAAATCGGTGGAAATGTGGGTAGTTATGCAGGTAACTATAGAGCCAGTTTCTTCAATGGCTTACCCCAATATATCGGTGAAGATCCCTTTAATCCTCAAATGGATCCCAACAAACCTGCCAAGACTAAAAAATATTGGAAAGCAGAAAGCGTCCATTATTTCAATCATGGCGATACCATCCTTCGTATGGGTAAAGAGGTTTTAACGGGTACTTCTCATATTCCTACCCCGACTAAAGCGATTCATGTCAGCAATTCAAATTCACTTTTAGGTAATGTTAAAGGTCATTATGACTTTGTATTCAACACCTTATCCAAAGTAGAATTTGTAGCTCAAAATGAATGGTGGTGGACCTTGAGTTGTGAGTATGCTGATATTGTGTTTGCAGTAGACAGTTGGGCAGAATTCCAATATCCTGACATGAGTATCAGTGTTACGAATCCGTTTTTATACACGTTCCCTAAAACACCCATGGCACGGATTCACGATACCCGTTCTGATATGGAAGTGGCTGCGGGTATTTGTAAAGCGGTTGGTAAAATCACTGATGATCCACGCCATGAAAAATATTGGCACTTTGTCGAAAATGGTGGTGTTCGTCCCTATATCCAACGGATATTAGATCATTCTAATGCAACACGTGGTTATCGCATTGAAGATTTAGAGAAAAAAGCAGAAGCAGGCATCCCAGCCATTCTCCAAACACGTACCTATCCCAAAATTGGTGCTTGGGAACAAGGCAATGAAAATAAACCTTGGTATACCAAAACAGGACGTTTAGAATTCTATCGTGAAGAATTTGAATTCCAAGACAGTGGTGAAAATGTTGTAGTCCATCGCGAACCCATAGACTCAACTTTTTATGAACCCAATGTGATTGTCGCAAAAGCCAATCATCCGTTATTACGTCCTAAAACGCCCGAAGATTATGGTGTGCCTTCCTCTGATCTCTCAGGAGATACGAGACAAGCACGTCATGTCATTATGAGCGTTTCTGAAGTCCTTAATAGTAAACATCCCCTTCGCCAAGATGGGTACAAGTTTATTTTCCATACCCCAAAATATCGTCATGGTGCTCATACCACCGGTGTTGATACAGATGTGGTCGCAATATGGTTTGGTCCCTTTGGTGATATGTTGCGTCGTGATAAACGTAAACCTTTTGTGACAGAAAGTTATGTAGACATGCATCCTGCAGATGCAAAAGAAATAGGTGTTGAAGATGGAGATTATGTCTATATTGATGCTGATCCCCATGATCGTCCCTTCAAAGGTTGGCAAAAAAGACCTGAACATTATGAAGTTGCACGTTTATTAGTCAGAGCTCGTTATTATCCAGGCACACCACGCGGTGTAACACGGATGTGGCATAACATGACAGGGGCAACCTTTAGTTCAGTTCAAGGACAAAAAGAGAATGCCGATGGATTAGCCAGAGGGGCAGGTAGCCAATATCAATCTCTTTATCGGGGTGGAAGCCATCAAAGCTGTACACGTAGTTGGTTGAAACCGACTTGGATGACAGAAACGATGTCATTTAAAGGCTTAATGGGTCAAAAAATTACCAAAGGTTTTGTACCTGATGTCCATTGTCCTACAGGGGCACCGCGTGAATCTTTCGTTAAGATTACTAGAGCAGAAGCAGGCGGACTGAATGCTAAAGGCTTATGGCTACCAGCCAAAGATGGGTTACGTCCTACATATGAAAACGAAACTTTGAAGAAATTCATTGCGGGTGAATTCGTCGCTTAATTAGAGGAGCATTAACAAAATGGCTAAACGCAAGAATGAGCAACTTGGACGGAATATGGAGTATCCTTATGATGCCCCTCTTCCTCAAAAACAAGTGGCGTATATTTTTGACATTAATAAATGTATTGATTGTCAAACCTGTAGTGTCGCTTGTAAAAATGGCTGGACTAGCGGAAAAGGTGAAGAATACATCTTTTGGAATAATGTAGAAACTAAGCCTTATGGAGGCTATCCCATTAATTGGGATCTAAAATTGTTGGAAAAAGTAGAACCTGTAAAATGGGATAAAGAGGTTTTACAAAGTAAGACTATTTTTGAAGGACGTTCTCCCTTAGATCCACCCTTAGGTCATGCACCTCAGCCAATGGATTATGCAGCCCCCAATTTGGGTGAAGATGAATTATCTGAAGCAGTGGCTCAAGGAGAACACTTTCAAGGGCTTCATCCTAAATGGATGTTTTATCTTGCTCGAATTTGCAATCATTGCACCCTTCCAGCCTGTGTTGCAGCGTGTCCACGTCAAGCTGTCTATAAACGGGATGAAGATGGCATTGTACTCATCGATCAAGAACGTTGTCGCGGTTATCAAGAATGCGTCAAAGCGTGTCCTTACAAAAAAGCGTTTTATAACTTGGTCAGTCGTACCAGTGAAAAATGTATTGGATGTTATCCACGTGTAGAACAAGGTGAAGCAGCCTTATGTGTTGAAAGCTGTATTGGTAAAATTCGTATGCACGGCTTTTTAAGCACACAAGGTGCACCACGTGAAGATAATCCATTGGATTACATTATCAAAATCCGCAAATTGGCTTTACCCTTGTATCCACAATTTGGGACAAGTCCTAATGTGTATTACATTCCGCCTATCCATGTGCCTAACACCTTCCTTAAGCAAATGTTTGGTCCAGGCTTAGAAGACTCAAAAGCCTTGTACCATAAAGTGAAGGATGACAAACAACTTTTGGGTGCTTTAATGCTTTTTGGCGCTTCTGACAGGATTGTCGACAAGTTTAAAGTAGAAGGAGAAACCGTTATTGGTTGGGATGTTGATGGGAAAGAAGTGGCTCGTGTTCCATTTACCGAACCGCATTATGTACATGATAGCTATGATAAAAAGCATGGTGTTTATCGGCATAATACGACCTAGCACACACGCTAACTCAGCATGGAGAATACACAGATGAAAAGAAGTCAATGCACAACGTTGGCACTTATTTTTGCCTTATTCAGCCTTTCAGCTGTCACACAAGCAGCAGAGATCATGGTAACAAGGGTTACAGGACCATTGCCTACTAACCCATTAGCTGCAATATGGCAACATGTTCCTGCAACTGACGTTGTGGTCAGCCCGCAACAAATTACGAAACCAAAATTGGATAAGGCTTCGGTGAGTAAAATCACAGCGCAAGCGCTATCTAATGGACAAGTCATTACATGGCGTTTGTCTTGGAAAGATGCTACGCCAGATTTTAACGTCGATGTGGGACGTTTTTCTGACGCTGTTGCCCTTGAATTACCTTTAACTCAATATGCGGCGCCTATGATGGGACATCGCGGTGGCGGTAAAGTGCAAATTATTTATTGGCGTGCTTTGTGGCAAAAAGATGTTGATGAAGGCTTTCAAGATGTACAAGATGTCTATCCCAACTACTTTAATGGTCACTATTGGTTTGCAACAGGGGAAGGTCCTTATCGTGTGCCTGAATCTTTTACAGATCCAATCTCACATCAATGGTTTATTGCAAAACAAGCTGGGAATCCGATGTCCACTTTTTTCCGCACTGATCCTGCTCAAGAGTTGATCGCAGAAGGCTGGGGAACATTGACACATCAACCAGAATCTGCCACGACAGCAAAAGGTGTTTGGAAAAATGGTCAATGGACAGTGATATTCACACGTCCATTAGTCACCACTGATCCTAATGACTATCAATTTACACAGGGTGAAAAAGGACAAATTGCGTTTGCAGTATGGCAAGGTGGAGATAATAATGTCGGTGGACGTAAACATTGGTCCTCATGGATGGCGTATAAAATGCAATAATTAGTTTATAATTATTACGTTTTTGTCAATTTGGAAAAAGAGCCCTCTGGGAGGGCTCTTTCTTTTTTTGTAACTATGCCAATTAATTTATATGAATATAGATATTTTTATTTGTGGTGGAACTATTGATAAAACATATTTTCCTGATTTAGAAGAATTTAATTTTAATAAAACTCATATACATGAAATGATTTCTCAGGCCAGAATTTCTGATTTAAAAATAAATATAAAATCTTTATTTTTAAAAGATTCACTTGATATGAACAATGATGATCGCAGTATGGTAGTAGAATCCTGTAAAAAATCAGACTCTAAAAATATTCTTATTGTACATGGCACAAGTACCAAAGTTGATACAGCAAAAGCAATTGCCAATGAATTACTTGTCGATAAAACAATTGTTCTTTTTGGTTCAATGCTTCCTTATGAACTTGCAAAAAGTGACGCATTATTTAATTTTGGAACAAGTATTATCTCATGTCAAATCCTATCGCCGGGTGTTTACATCTCTATGAATGGAAAGGTATGGGATTATGATAAAGTCATCAAAGATACAACGCTGGCAAAGTTTTTAGAAAAAAAATAAGTGCTCTCCTTCAACACTCTATAACCTTTTTTTTAAATAATACATTATGAGCCTCAACAATATTTCTCCCGAACCCGTCAAATGGTTTGTACATAAACCTAAAGATCAAGTAGAATGGTCTAAAGAAGAAAGTGATCAAGTGACATTATTGGCACAAGCAGATGTACTCTTCCTCATCTCACAATTGTTTGTTTCCCCAACAGCAAACTTGCAAATATTCTTAAAAAAAGAAGTCCCTGATATTAAAGAATTATTATCCCAAGCCCAAATTCCAAAATCAGAAGAGCTTGCCGAAACCTATCAACATATCCGCAAACAAGCAGAATCCCTTAATGTAGATTTATGGGTAGCAGAATATAATCGTTTATTTGAAGGAAGTATTATCTGTCCTATCAATGAATCTGGGTTTATACGTCGTGATAAAGGCGCTATATTAGCCGATATTTCAGGATTTTATACTGCTTTTGGTTTTAAATTATCCGAACATGCCTATGAAAAAGTGGATTATTTGACCGTTGAACTTGAATTTATGGCGATGTTATTAGTCATGCTGGCACAAACACCCGCTGCTCAAGAAGAAGCAGCACGCACAACACATAATGCCTTAGGTTCTTTTAGTTTTGATCATTTAGGAGAATGGCTACCGACTTTTTGCGAACGGCTGACTGAAAATAGCACGATAATCATATATCAAGATATGAGCATTTTATTACGTGAAGCATGGAATGGGATTTTAACTCATAATCATTTTCCCTTACCCGAAAGCGCTATTCAGAATCCAGAAGAAGAAGAAGATGGTAGCCCTTATGAATGTGATATGGCAGATTAAGCGTAAAAACGATTTATAAACCTTCCAGCTTGCCTGGTTGGTTAAAACCTTATCCCATTTAAATGCCAACGGGGACGCAAAGGCGTAGGTGCAAGCAAAAGAACGTAAGGTTCATTTATGTGATTGAAAGCAAGTGTTAATGGGGGTGTTCTTAATGATAATAATCGTTGAATACGTGCTTGAATCGGTGGATGAGAGCGTAATAAAGAGGGTTCACTTGAATGATGTCCCGGCATTAAAATATCTCTTAATACACTTCCCCTTTGCATTTTGAACAACGCAGAAGCTAACGCCTCGGGATCATTTAGCAATTGCACAGCCCCTAAATCAGCATTATATTCACGAGTACGAGATAATGCTAATTGTAATAAATCGGTGAGAATGGGTGCAAATATTAACAGCAAAATAGCAGTCCAACTAATAAATAACATATTCAAAAACCATAATGGGATACTGACCAAAAACAAAAATTGTCCTACAAGAGACATAAAATTTGTAAGATGACTGGTAATATCTGAAAATCCCATAATACGCATATCCTCATGAGCAATATGACTCACTTCATGTGCTAATACTGCAGATAATTCGCGTATTGATAAACGGCGTAATAACCCATCAGAAATGACAATCGCTGCTTTTTCAGGCGTTCCAACCGCAAAAGCATTCATGACATTACTGGGCAAATAATAGAGTTTAGGGACAGTGGGTAATTCAGCACGTGTCGCAAGTAATCTTAATATGGCATACAGCGTAGGGGATTGATAGGGAGTCATCAAACGTGTTTTATAGTTTTTTAACACGATATAGGGAGAGATCACAGGATTAAAAATATAAAGTAGAAAAATAAGCCCAATTGCAAAAAAGGCTAGAATTTTCCCGCCAATTAAATAGCCCAAAAAACCCAATATCATGGTTAATGCTGCCATTAACAGTAATGTTTGAAGGGTATTTAACCATTTATGTTTATGCCATTGCAGCTTATCCATGCGTGAGCTTAAACAAACGTAAAAAGTTATTTGTAGTCACTTGTGCGATTGTTTCAAAACGTTCGCCCCGTAATTCTGCAATATATTCAGCGATGTGGCGTACGTAAGCGGGTTGATTAGTCTTCCCGCGATAGGGAACTGGGGCTAAATAAGGAGCATCAGTTTCTACCAAAAGACGTTCTAATGGAATTTTTTTTGCGACGGCATGTACTGTTTTTGCATTTTTAAAGGTAACAATACCCGAAAAAGAAATATAAAATCCCATATCCAACGCCTGTTGTGCAATTTCCCAATCCTCTACAAAACAATGCATAATACCCCCCACTTCAGAGGCATTTTCTTCCCGTAAAATACGTATTGTATCTTCTGCAGCATTACGACAATGAATAATTAAAGGTTTTCCGATTTCTTTAGCCGCTTGAATATGGGTACGAAAACATTCTTGTTGCCCTTCTCCTTCCTTATGAAAATAATCTAAGCCTGTTTCACCAATGGCAATAATATCTGCATCATCCGCCAATTTTACAAGTGTGGTTACATCAACAATATCGTGTTGTGACATATTGGGATGAATACCTACTGAGGCAAAAACGTTATTAATGAGTTTCACCATCTTAAGCATCATCGGAAAATGCTCAAGATCAATAGACACGCATAACAAATACTGAACACCTTGCTGATGAGCTGCCGAGACCAGAACCTCAGGTGTCGTATTTTTTATTAAATCTAAATGACAGTGTGAATCAACTAACATAACAATATCTCACTTACATGGTAAAGGTACGTTGAGTTGATTGTAACTTCGTAGCTAACGCATTTTCAATTTTACTACGGACAATCTCCTTTTTAGGGCCACTTAAACTAACTCCAATACCTTGCGGACGTCCTCCTTGTGCCCCTTCGAAATTAATCCACACCACTTTAGCAGCGATAGGATACGTTGCCCCATCTTCTAATAAGCTTAAAGTCACAAAAACGTCGTCTCCTAATTTATAAGGCTTCTCTGTTTCAATAAATAAACCGCCATCTTTTATAAAGGGTAGATAAGTAGCATATAACCTTTGTAAGTTTTTAATTTTCAAAGACAGCATCGCTGTCTTTCCTCTTTTTATACCCATCCTCTTATCTCCTGTGTGGTGTACCCAATTTTGTCCAAGCAATCGCAATAGATTCTAATAAGCCTTGCGGTTTAATATTGGCGTTTCCTGTGACTAAACGATATGATTCTATTTGTAAGTCTAACATATCAAATAAACTGTGTATATTTAATTGTCTTTTCAAGCGGTGTAATATATCAATATGATCATAATTCACAATTAAAGGGATGTGAGATGTCGTAGCATAGCGAATCATATCCATGGTCCAACTTAACATCCATTGTAAAAGTTGTGCGACATCCTGTTTATTCCAAATAGCCGCCATTTCAATAGGATCATGTTGACCCGTAGACAGCCGTGCTAAGCTTTCAAATAAGACTTGCCGTTTAGCAATTCCTTCTGTTTCTGCTAAATTTAATGCCGCCAAAGGTGCTTGTGCTGAAAGATTCAGTAACAATTTAACCACTTGTTCATCCTTGTTTTTCAGCTTAAGATGTTCAGATAACCATGTTTCTATGATACTGCTCTCTGGACGACTAAAATCAAGACGCTGACACCGACTCCGAATAGTCGCTAATAAAACATTGGCCTGATGACTGACTAACATCAGTAAAGTTTTAGGCGGTGGCTCTTCTAAAAGTTTTAATAAACTGTTGGCAGCATTACGATTCATAGCTTCGGCGGGATTGATAATGATAATTTGATAATATCCATATTGGCTTGTCAATATGCTAAATTGAATCAAACGACGAATATTATCAATTGGAATTTGTTTACCCACTTCAGCCGGTTCTACTTGTAAGAAATCAGGATGTGTGCCCGCAGATAACAAATGGCAAGATTTACAGTGTCCGCATATTTGTCCCTCTGCTTGCGGTTTTTCACATAATAATGTACGTGCAAAACGTTGTGCAAATAGGGTTTTACCCATGCCTTGGGGTCCATACAGCAATAAAGCATGTGGCAAATGATCTTGTTGCCAAGCCTGTAACACTTGTTTCCACAATGAATCATGCCACGGTAGTCTTGTATCCATGAGTAAATAGCTTATAATAATGTATGTATAGTTAGTTTTATAGGATACTATAATACAGGTAAAAAATCTTCATTTCCTATTCATTTTACGCTATCAAACATTTATGAAACATTTAATATTCAGCAGTCTCTTATTAATACTGAGTTTTCCCGTTTTAGGGAGTGAATTATACACACCACAATCTGTCCTTCATACACCGCAAGATCACATGATAGCTTCTGTCAAATTTTCCAATCCAGAAACAGGTGATATGTATGTTGCCGCCATCCTAAGGGGTGAATTATTCTTTTTAAACGAAAATGGCGAATGGACAACGACACCGTCCCCATTTCTAGCGAATAAAACCTTTCAAAATGAATATCCTTTATTTTCAATTGAAGCAGGTGTACTGCCAGATGGCAATTATTCCCTATATCAAGTTGTCATCGTACCTCAAGGTAATCCTTACAATATAGAAGATTGGATTGGAGGCATAGAAGGGCTTAATTTCTTAACTTTTAGTGTGGGATTACCTAATACACACGGTGTAACAGTGCTTCCCTTTAGTAAAGGCGGGATGCATTGTATGAATAAGGAATTTTCCATTTTTGCAATATTACCCCCCTCTAATACGGTCAATGCACAAGTGCTACTGCAGAATGAAGAAGGTATGCCCCAATTTCTTGAAGAAAGCCAAGTTGACGTACGTTATACAGCAGTGTTAGATCGCTTAGGCTCTATCAATTCCAGTAGTATTGGAAAAACGGATTTTTGGACACATGCCACAGATTTATTAGGTGTTGCATTACCAGAGGGCGAAGGTGTAACAGGTGCATATATGCCCGCAGATCATCCTCAAAATCCTGGATCACAAGATTTTCACTATAATACACAACAAGATTGGTTTAGTGCCAAAAGTATTCCTATTGTTCCGATAGATGATAGGAGACAATTTAATCCCTACCCCATGTTACGCATGAGTGCTCATGATAAAGAAACAGGAGAATTATTAGCAGCCACTGATGTCGTTTTGCCTGTTTCCAGTCAAATTGGTTGTTCAAATTGTCATGCCACGGGTGAAAGTGCAGCTAAAGATGTCAGCATCAGTTGGGCTAATGATACAGATATCAACATACAATCCAAGAAAAATATTTTGATTTTACATGACCACGAAGAAGGCACTGACTTATACAATCAAACCCCCGTATTGTGTGCAGATTGTCATTATTCAGCAGCTATAGATTTTACAGGAGCAGGACCTCAAGGCTTGCAACAACATTTACCCTTATTTTCCCAAGTGATGCATAAATTTCATGGTGAATTACGTAATACTGAAGGGGAACCCATTTTCCCAAGTACGCTAGAAGTCTCCGCCAGTCAAAGTTGTTATCAATGTCATCCCAGTCAAACAAGTGCATGTCAGAGAGGCGCTATGAGAACAGCTGGTTTAGAATGCAGTAGCTGTCACGGTGATTTATTAGCAGTTGGGGGTAAATTTCCGTTGCTAGAAGGGGGCAGTATAGATGGGAATAATGATGGTCAAGCACGTCGTCCTTGGCGTGATTTACCTCGTTGCCAATCATGTCATACAGGTGATGTTATCAATTATTTGACAGGTGACGACTTAGAATTTTTTGAAGATGGTCTTCGTTTAATCCAAACATATAAGACAGGTGATAACTCAGCTTCTTCGATATTAGCTGAAAATCAACGTTTTGCTGAAAATGAGCACACCTTATATCGTAACAGTAAAGGACATCATGGGGTCGCCTGTGAAGCGTGTCATGGCAGTACGCATGCGATTTGGTCTAATGCTGATACCACAGCGAATGATAATTTGACTGCACTTCAATTACAAGGACATGCAGGCACGATTATAGAATGTGATACCTGTCATGCTACAGACAGTTTACCCTTAACACTTGAGGGACCACATGGCTTGCATAATGTGAATGATATGCGTTGGACAAATGGGCATGCTTCTTTTTACAACAATGATAACCAAGCGTGTCAAGCATGTCATGGTTTAAACTTAGAAGGCACCGCATTATCAAAAATGGCCGTCACGCGCAATATCTCAGGTGTAGAATTGAAAAAAGGACAGAAAGTCAGTTGTGATTTATGTCATGGTCAACCATAGATAAACCCTACAATATCTAAGATTGGGCAGACTAAAAATTTGCCCAATAATTTATTTTTAACATGATTAAATACAGTCAATACAAGACTTGACAAGTTTAATAATGCCATTTACCTGATAACATTTTACAATAACAACAAAATATGTGATATCATATATCACCCAATATTTTACGACATTAGAATTATATTGTAAAAAATTACTAGGAACTTACAATGTCAACAGATGCCTCAACTTTACTATCAGACGACTCTCGCACTGCGATAGATCGTTGGATAGCCAAATATCCACCTGAACAAAAACAATCTGCGGTGATGGCAGCCTTAACGATTGCCCAAGACGCTCACAACGGATGGCTCACCACAGAAATTATGGATGCAGTCGCCAATTATTTAGACATGGCCCCCATTGCAGTGTATGAAATCGCCACATTTTATTCCATGTACGAGCTCAAACCCGTGGGACAACATAAAATTTGTGTCTGCACTAATATTTCCTGCATGCTCCGTGGTTCTGATAATATTGTTGCCCATTTACAAAAGAAATTGGGAATTAGCTTTGGAGAAACCACTTCAGATAATAAAATTACTCTAAAAGAAGTGGAATGCTTAGGTGCATGTGGGGGTGCTCCCATGATGCAAGTTGGGCATACCTATCATGAAAACTTAACGCCTGACACTGTTGATCACATTTTAGCGCAGTTGGATTAAGGAACACTTATGGCAAATATACTTTGTTTAAAAAACGTACACTTAGACAAATCTTGGACACTCCCTGTTTATGAAAGCACCGACGGTTATAAGGCACTGCGTAAAATTTTAACCGAAAAAACACCTCATAAAGAAATTAGTGATATCCTCAAAGCAGCAGGATTGAGAGGACGGGGGGGAGCAGGATTCCCAGCAGGCTTAAAATGGAGTTTCATGTTTGGCGTCCGTGATAAACCCGGTGCAAAATACCTCACATGCAATTCTGACGAAGGCGAACCTGGCACGTTTAAAGATCGTGATATTTTACGCTATAATCCACATGCAGTGATTGAAGGTATGGCGATTGCTTGTTATACCATTGGTGCACAAGTGGGTTATAATTATATTCGCGGTGAATTTTATGAGCCGATTGAACGTTTTGAAGCTGCTTTAGAAGAAGCGTATGCAGCAGGTTTATTAGGAAAAAATGTATTAGGATCTGGCGTAGATATTGACATTTACACCCATTATGGTGCGGGAGCCTATATTTGCGGTGAAGAAACAGCTTTAATAGAATCCCTTGAAGGCAAAAAAGGGCAGCCCCGCTATAAACCGCCTTTTCCAGCAGCTTGTGGTTTATATGGCAAACCCACTACCATTAACAATGCAGAAACATTAGCCTCAGTTCCCAGCATTTTAAATAACGGTGCAGAATGGTTTTTAAATATAGGCATACCTAATAATGGTGGACCTAAAGTCTTTGCCATTTCAGGACATGTCAACAAACCAGGTACTTATGAAGTCCCCTTAGGCACGCCTTTCCCTGACTTATTAGAAATGGCCGGCGGTGTTCTCAACGGCGGTACGCTTAAAGCGGTGATCCCAGGGGGATCTTCTACACCGATACTCAAAGCCGAGACGATCATGGGTTTAACCATGGACTATGATGCCTTATCCAAAGCAGGTACCATGTTAGGATCAGGTGCCATTATTGTCATGGATGACACCACCGACATGGTTAAGGTATTAGCACGCCTCTCTCATTTTTACTATGAAGAATCTTGCGGACAATGTACACCATGTCGTGAAGGCACCGGTTGGCTCACCCGCATCATCAATCGTATTTATCAAGGAGAAGGACGCCCAGAAGACTTAGATTTACTCCTAGATATCACCAAAAAAATGGGGGGTAAAACAGTGTGTGCCCTCGCAGATGCCGCAGCCATGCCTGTCAGCAGTTTTGTCACCAATTTCCGCGAAGAATTTCAATATTATATTGATCATAAATGTAGCATGGTAAAAGCATAATTACCACAATAAACCAAGTTTTTAATCAAAACTTGGTTTATCTTACAGGTAGGTGTCCCTATGAACTATCCATTAAGATACCTATTATCAAATGTTTTAGCTAAGATGGGAATAACGATCACCATACATATTAATTGTATTTATGATGAACAAGCACAAGTATTTATTGCGACCAGCCAAGATCTTCATGGATTAGTATTAGAAGCTGAAAATTTGAATAGCTTAAAAAAAGAAATTAAAGAAGCTATTCCTACTTTATTGAGGTTAAACGATAAAAAGTCATTTTCTAAAATATCAGCCGATATTCTTTTTAAAGAACATATTGTATATGCATGAACGGGTATGAAAAAGAGCTTAAGAAAATAACTTTCAGTTAAGTACTGAACTATAAGTTTTAAGGCATTATTAATATTTTGAACAAACAAAAACAATCTCCCTGCGGTTTAATTAGTGGTATGACACAATGAATATAATAGAATATAGTGGGTATATTGCCCATATTGAATTTGATGACAAAGAAAGAATTTTTGTAGGTAATGTAGCGGATATACAAGAGATTATTAGTTTCAAGGGTACAAGTGTGAATAAACTTGAAAATGCATTTCATGAATCTATTGATAATTATCTTGCAATCAGTAAAAAAACAAGACAAAAGTCTCAAAAAACATTTTCGGGTAAATTATTATTACGAATATCACCTGATATTCATGCTGCAATTGCAAGTACTTCTAAAGTAGAAGGGAAAAGCATTAATCAATGGATTTCGGATACTGTCGCTAAAGCTGTCAATATTTGATAAAAGGCACTCTCATGTCTCAAAAAATAGCCAAACCATTTTTAAAATGGGCAGGTGGAAAAACACAATTATTACATGATATTGAAAATAAATTTCCTTATCAAAAAGATGACACATTGACATATATTGAACCTTTTGTGGGAGCAGGTTCTGTATTATTTTGGGTATTAAATCATTTTCCAAATATCAAGACAGTAGTGATTAACGATATTAATGAAGATTTAATACAAACGTATCAAATCATAAAAAATAATGTGCAAGCGCTTATCCCTCTTTTGAAAGAATGGGAAAATGAATATCATCAATTAGTACAGAAAAAAGAATACTATTACGCCAAAAGAACACTTTTTAATACAAGACATAGTGATGCAGTGACTCAAACAGCATTATTTATCTTTTTAAATAAAACATGCTTTAATGGATTATATCGCGTCAATAAAAAAAATCATTATAATGTGCCTATAGGCAGTTATAAAACACCGTTGATTTGTGATGAAGAAAATTTGTATGCTGTCAACCAAGCTCTAAAAAAGGTTGAGATTTTAAATGGAGATTTTGAACACACGATAGATTTTATAACAAAAAATACGGTGTTTTACCTAGATCCGCCATACAAACCTTTATCACAAAGCTCGAGTTTTAAGGCTTATAGCCAATATGACTTTAATGATCAAGCGCAAATCAGACTAAAAGAATTTTGTGATACATTGGATGCAAAAAACTGCAAATGGATATTAAGCAATTCAGACGTTAAAAGCGTTAATCCAAATAATCATTTTTTTGATGACTTATATGAAAAATATCACATTAATAGAGTCAGTGCCAAACGAAATATTAATGCAAATCCTACTAAACGCGTGAAATTAACAGAATCGTTGATAGCTAATTAAAAGAATATTACAGGCATAAACATTCTAAATTTAGTGCCTTTACAGTGACATTAATTCAAAACCTATTGAAATTAATCGGTGATATTTATGGATGTCACAAAATACATCGACTTATTTGCAGGTATCGGTGGCTTTCATCAAGCCATGAGTCATTTTAAGGGAGAATGTGTCTTTACATCTGAATGGGATAAATATGCTGCACACACTTATTATGAGAATTATGGCATAAAGCCAGAAGGGGATATTACACAAATCAATGAAAAAGATATCCCAGTACATGATATGCTTTGTGGCGGATTTCCTTGCCAAGCCTTCTCTATTTCTGGTAAACAAAAGGGTTTTGAGGATACGAGAGGGACTTTATTTTTTGAAATAGCACGTATTGTCACATATCATCAACCTAAAGTGTTGTTACTTGAAAATGTACGCAATTTTGAAACACATGATAACGGTAATACCCTAAAGACTGTCATTACGACGCTCACACATCTCAAGTATACTGTATTCCATAAGGTTTTAAATGCCAGTGATTATGGATTACCTCAAAATAGACAAAGAATTTTTATCGTTTGTTTTAGACAGGATTTAAAAATAACTCATTTTCATTTTCCCAAACCTTTTGATGCTAAAACCAGTTTATTTGATATTTTAGAGCAGACACCGACACATACAAAAATAATCAATCGCCCTGATACAATATTTACTCAAAAAGATTTCACGCCCAAAACAAACATCTTTGGAATAAGAGAATATCCTAATAAACCCATACAAATTGGCTCTATTAATAAAGGAAGACAGGGAGAACGCATTTATAGTCCATATGGACATGCCATAACCTTATCAGCATATGGCGGTGGTATCGGTGCAAAAACAGGATTATATCTCATTAATAATGAGATTAGAAAATTAACACCAAGAGAATGTGCAAGACTGCAAGGATTTCCAGATAATTTTAAAATAAATCCCTCTTTAAATCAATCCTATACACAATTTGGTAATAGTGTGGCTATCAATGTTTTAAAAGCAATCTTAACGGAAATCTATAAAACACATTTTAATAACCGAATTTCATATTAAAATGATAAATATTGCAAAGGAAGTTCTTAAAAAACCAGAATTATTGCAAAAAATTTTGATTTTGAAAGACAATAAAATTTTTAAAATTTTTTCTACTTATCAAGAAGCGATTACATTCGCAAAGAATAAAGAAGAATTGAGTATTTATCAAGTGCCTAAAAATCTTAATACAATTAGGATTTTGCCTCTTAGAATATGATGTTACGCACTCTATTTTTAAAAAGCATATTGCACTAGGGGTGAGACATCCCAAAGTAATGATGTTCAAATAGAGAACCCCCTCATTATTAATGATAAGATTCAAAGCACGAAACCTTACCCCTGGCTATATTTATTAAGCCCCTTTGGGGCGAAGGCATAACCACAATATAAAAG
>DAOVZS010000019.1 GCA_030635005.1 Thiomargarita sp.
GGTGGTAAAAAATGGTAATATGCTTTTTTAGATACTGGGTGCGTAACATCACTTATTAATCACTACACGGCATTTTTTTAAGACAGGATAAACCCCCTCTTGGTGTTGCCTTACGCCTTCTTAGAAATAAACCGTGTAGTTAATTTTGACTTTTGGAAATACGCTGCGTAACATCAGTTAAGTAACTGATGGTACGTACTCTGTTTCTAAAAAAAACATATTTCCACATTTTGAATCTGAAAAATCCACAATTCACTTTCCTGAAATTCAGGAGAGCCATTTAAGGCTTAGTCCTTGGATTTAAAATGTGGAAATATGTTTTTTTTTATGTTTGTGGAATATTGTTACAGGATTCATATGATTCAATCAAAAAAATTTATTTTGCAATGGCACAAAATATGGGCTTCGAGGAAAGCACCCTCGAAGCGGTGAGATAAGTCCATAATATTTTTTTTGCCATTATTCTGAATTATGCCAAACGTTCTATTTCATCAGCAATAACAACATAACGTAACCCATTAATTAAATCAGGGCTAGGATAGTTACTAATTAAAGTTAAACGTCGTTTTAAACTGGGCGTGACTAAATGCGTATCTGTTTTATCTACAATATAAATAGCAGATACTTTATAATGCCAGCGTCCACTACGTGGTGATTCTAAAACTAAAGTATCACCTGGTTTTAATTTCTTCAAAAAAGTCTCAAAAGTTTGACGATGATGTGCATTTAGCACACTGTTACCCAACTCACCCGGTAATACACTGCTATTAGAATGTCCTAATGCAAATGCTGACATATCTTCATCAATGGCATGGGTGAGTACAATTTGTTCAACATTTAAATGAGGCACTGATAAACGTGCAAGTGGCCACGTGTCTGCCCAAGGCCAAGGTCTTACTTGTAAACCGCTTGCTTGCGCACGTACCCAAGCAGTATGTAATAAACCTTGTGCAACCCGAGATGAAACAACTTCGCTATGAGTGACTTGCCATGCCCCAAAACTTAGAAACATCCCAATGACTAAACCACTCCATTTAGATATTTTTTTCATGATCTTATACCTTTGAAATAAGTTTGAATATCATATCATAAAACCCTATGTAAATTACAAGTTTATTTCAACTTTTTAATAATATCCTTTAAGAAAATACGATAAATCTTTGATTTTAAAAGAATAATAAATATTCTGTGTCTAAAAATCTTTAAAAATGAGATAATCAATCATAAAGAATAGAAGATGTTTTGAACAGTCAAATATGATTAAAGGTTATTTTGAACTGAAATTCGGTATTAATGTTCATTATAAGGCGATATTCTGACAAAATAAGGGCGAATAATGGCACATTATGGTCTATTTCTGGCAATTTGCACTTATTTTGTCACACTACCATCACTTAGGATATTTATTATGAGGCGCCGTATTGCAATTGTTGAAGATGAGCCAGCGATTCGAGAAAATTACGCTGCTGTTTTACGACGGCAAGGATACGAGGTAAGTACGTATAGCAATCATCACAAAGCGATGCAAGTGTTTGATATGTGTTTACCTGAATTAGTATTGTTAGATATTGGTTTAGAAGATGATATTGAGGGTGGATTTGATTTATGTCGAGAGTTACGTGCGATGTCACATTCTTTACCTATTATTTTTTTAACAGCACGTGATAGTGAATTTGACATGGTTTCTGGATTACGTTTGGGAGCAGATGATTATTTGACTAAAGATATTAGCATGTTACATTTATCAGCCCGTATTGCTGCTTTATTTCGACGTATTGATGCGTTAACAATGCCGCCTTCTTCGAATAATATCATGGAAAGAGGTTTTTTAGTCATAGACAGTCCTCGATTAACAGTCAGTTGGCGTGGAGAAACGATGGATTTTACATTGACAGAATTTTGGATTATTCATGCTTTAGTGCATTTTCCAGGGCAGGTTAAAAATCGTGAACAATTGATGGAAGATGCGAATATTAGTGTCGATGATAGTACGATCACGTCACATATTAAGCGTATTCGGAAAAAATTTTTAGCCATTGATTCCACATTTTCAGCTATTGATACAGTTTATGGCATGGGATATCGTTGGAAATTATGACACTGTCTATTCGTAGCAAAGTTTTATTATTGTCACTCACACTATTGACTATCCCTTATATGGGATATGAATATGTACGAGAAATGGAACATTATTTACGTGTTAATCTTGAAACATCATTAGAAGACACAGGTAAAGCACTGGCCAGTGTATTGAATGAACGACCTGCTTTATTTCAACGTACCTTGATGGATACCTTGTGTGAAACAGAGAAATTAAATGCACCATTTTTAACACATCCTATTAATTTAGACGGTGAAATCAATGAATGGAAGCGTTATCTTAAAGGGAAAAGTATTTATGCTGAACAACATATTTTACAAAATATAGGAGAATATTCACAAAATTCATTATCTTTTCAACATGTGGTCGGCAAAGATCATCATTATTTATATTTACTCTTTATTGTGCGTGATGATCATGTGATATATCGTGATATTTCTCTGTCACGTTTAGATAAAAGTGATCATTTGCAAATTGTGATACAAGCTCCCAATCAACGTTTGTATCATTATGTGATTGTGCCACAAGCAGCAGGCTGGGTAAATGCCTATAATGTTTCTGATACTGATATGTATGCTTATCAAGCACAAACCAAAAATAGCATTCAAGGGATGTGGAAAGAAACAAAAGAAGGTTATAGACTAGAAGTGCGTATTCCCCTCTCTTTAATTGGAGAACGTGTGGGATTTGCGATAGCAGATATTGATGAAACGAAACACCGTAATATAAAAACTATTATTGGCACCACTCCCATTTCTAACTGGGATAGTCAGGGGCGTGTATTGATTCCAGTTGAAAAAATAGAACGTATTATTCGTTCTTTAGGAGAACGGGAAGGCCGACGTTTATGGGTATTAGATAAGCAACAACGCGTTTTAGCAAAAAGCGGTCAATTACAACGTGATTTTCCACACTCTAATCTGAATGCCTTGTATAGTCTTTTACTGTCTCCTACGCTGACACAAAATTCTCAAATAATTGAAGAAGAAAAAATTAACAGTGCTTTTTATGGAAACGCTAATACACGTTGGCATACCTTAAATAAGCATACGAGTATTATATCTTCTGCGCATCCAATATGGTCTCAAAAACAAGTGATGGGCGTACTTATTGTAGAAGAAAGCAGTAATCGTATTCAAATATTGCAACGTCAAGCGATTGCGAAACTTTTTAATAGAACTTTGATTATTTTTTCAATTGTCACCGTATTATTACTCGTTTTTGCTACCCGCTTATCTGTGCGTTTACACGTTTTATGTCATCAAGCGGAAACAGCGATTGATATGAATGGGCGTATTACGACCACTCAAATCGGATCTCAAGATAAAGATGAAATTGGCGATTTAGCCCGTAGTTTTTCTGCTATGTTAGAAAAACTACAACAATATAATACGTATCTTGAAGGCATGGCGAGTAAACTGTCTCATGAATTACGGACACCGATTGCAGTTGTCCGCTCTTCCTTAGATAATCTTGAACAAGAACTTACCTTTCAAAGTGCCTCATATATTTACATAGAACGTGCGAAAGAAGGTTTAAAACGTCTTAATACTATTATTACGCGTTTGAGTGAAGCAACACGTCTTGAACAAGTCTTAAAAAATGTTGAACGTGAACCTTTTGAATTAGGTCAAGTTGTACATAGTTGTATAGACGCTTATCGTTTGGTCTATCCTAATCAAGACTTTCAATCAATCTTGACACAAACGCCTATTCATTTAGAAGGAGCCCCTGATCTCATCGCACAAATGTTAGATAAGCTGATTGCTAATGCTGTCGATTTTTCAACTTTAAACAAATCCATTATCATTAAATTAGAAAAAAAAGGTCAAACCGTCCATTTAAAAATTATAAATTGTGGCAAATCTTTACCCACAGAAATGCAAGAACGTTTATTTGAATCAATGGTGTCTTTACGTTCTCAAGTTGATGTGAATAAACATGAGCCACATTTAGGATTAGGTTTATATATGGTACGTTTAATCGTCATCTATCATGGCGGGCACGTGAAAGCTGACAATAATCCCGATTGTCCAGGGGCTATTTTTACAGTCTCCTTACCTATTTCAAACGTTCAATCCCCATAGCTTTCAGCACATATTTTTCATATACAGGTTCGGAGGTGCCATTTTTCATCTTGCGCAAAAAATATTTCTCAAAAGCAAGTTTGGCAATATGTACCCATTTACCTTTTTTAAACCAAGTCACGTTACGTGGTGGAATTTGTGGCATTGCAACAAAGGCAGCCCCCGTATCTCCCATATCCGCAAGACAAATCGCATTCCAAGTGCCTGTTTCTGTGGGGCTATTTCCTTGTATCTCACTGGAAATATTTTTTACAATAGCAGTTACCATCGTTTCAATCATATACCCCGTTTTAGGCGTACCTGTAGGAATGGGTGTGGCTTCAACGGGGGGAATTGCAATACAAACCCCTGCTGCATAAATATTGAGATAGGTTTTATTACGCTGATAATCATCCACGGTGACAAACCCGCGTGGATTACACAAGTTTTCAACGTTAGCAACAGCATCAATCCCTTTAAATGCTGGAAGCATCATAGAATAATGAAAAGGGACTTCATGTTGTTTGATCACTTCTGCTTGATCATTGTGTTCATCCACAAACATCATGCCTTTTTCAACTTTGGTGATTTTGGCATTGGTAATCCATTTAATAGAACGACTACGAAATTCAGATTCTAACATGCCTTTAGAATCACCTACTCCGCCTAATCCTAAATGCCCAATATAGGGTTCACTGGTAATATACGTCATGGGAACTTTATCGCGACGTTTGGCAGCACATAAAGCGGTGTCTATAATCGTGGCATATTCGTAAGCAGGTCCAAAACAACTGGCTCCTTGAACAGCCCCAATAATAACTGGACCTGGATTTTCCAGTAATTCTTGATACCCTTCATATGCTTTTTCAGCATGTCCTAAGGTACAAATTGAATGTGTAAATCCATCAGGCCCTAATCCGGGTATTTCATCAAATGCCAATTTAGGACCCGTGGTAATGATAAGATAATCGTAATCCAGCGTGTCATTATTTTCCAACACAATACGATTGGCTTTGGGATCAATTTTGGTAACCTTTTGAGCAATGAAATTTATTTTCTTACGCTGAAGTGCAGGTGCAATGGGAAAAGAAATATCGGCACGTTTCCGCCACCCTACCCCAATCCAAGGATTAGAAGGTGTAAAGTGAAAATCTGGAGACGCATTAATCAGCGTGACTTCATGACTTTTACCTAATTCTGCTTTCATTTCATAAGCTGCAGGCATACCACCTGTACCAGCTCCTAATATTACAACATGTGCCATTTTGAATTCTCCATAACATTTATAGTATTTTTGAGGTAATAAATTCAATCACATTATCCATGGCTACTGATTGTGCCTTATCATCACATCGTCCCTTATATTCGAAAACACCTTTATCTAAACCACGTTCTCCAATGACTAAACGGTGTGGAATTCCGATTAATTCTGCATTGGCAAACATCACACCGGGGCGTTCCTTGCGATCATCAAATAAAACTTCTATCCCCTGTTCTTGTAATTTTTGATATAAATTTTCAGTCACATCACGAACACGTTGCGACTTGTGCATATTCATAGGCAACAAAGCAAGCGTAAATGGTGCAATATTTTGAGGCCAAATAATCCCAGACTTATCATGGTTTTGTTCAATAGCAGCTGCCACAATACGGGAAACCCCAATACCATAACATCCCATACTTAAGATGACAGAACGTCCTTGTTCATCTAATACCAAAGCTTGCATGGCTTGACTATACTTTTTACCCAGTTGAAAAATATGTCCGACTTCAATTCCCCGTGCAATTTCTAAGATACCCTTTGCATCTGGACTGGGATCACCCGCTTCAACATTACGTAAATCAATGGCTTGGGGTTCAGGTAGATCACGTCCCCAATTGACACCTGTCAAGTGTTGTCCCTCTTTATTAGCACCGCATACAAAATCTGATAAATGGGCTGCACTGTGATCAACAAAAATGGGGACATTTAAATTAACAGGACCCAGTGATCCAATATCACAGCCGACTAATTCTCGAATATCATTAGGTTCTGCAAATGTTAATGGGCTACTGATATCTGGATATTTGGCGGCTTTAATGGCATTTAGGGTATGATCACCGCGTAATACCAAAGCCACTATCCCATTTTCTCCTTTGACTAACAATGTTTTGATACATTGAGAAGGAGACACTTTTAAAAATTGACTGATTTCTTCTATACTATGTTGCTCAGGCGTCTCTACAACATTCATTGCTTGGCTTGCTTGGGGACGTTCACCCTGAGGTGCTAAGGTTTCTGCCATTTCCACGTTAGCAGCATAATCACCTGTAGTGCTATAGGCTATCGCATCTTCTCCAGAATCTGCTAAGACATGAAATTCATGTGACGCATTTCCCCCTATGTTGCCCGTATCAGCCAATACCGCTCTAAATTTTAAACCTAAACGTTTGAAAATACGCGTATACGTTTCAAACATGATATCATAGGTGTTTTGTAATGAGCTTTGATCTAAATGAAACGAATACGCATCTTTCATGATAAATTCACGCGCACGCATAATCCCAAAGCGTGGGCGAATTTCATCTCGAAATTTTGTTTGTATTTGATAAAAATTCGCTGGAAGTTGTTTATAACTGCGAATATCGTGACGGATGAGCTGTGTAATAATTTCTTCATGTGTGGGACCCAAACAAAATTCACGTGCATGGCGATCTTTAAAACGTAATAATTCAAGTCCATATTTATCCCAACGTCCTGATTCCTGCCACAATTCTGCTGGTTGCACCGCAGGCATTAACACTTCTTGTGCCCCTGCTTTATCCATTTCCTCACGAACAATATGTTCTACTTTACGTAAAACGCGCAATCCTAGCGGTAACCAACTATATAAACCAGCTGCGAGTTTGCGTATCATTCCAGCACGTAGCATGAGTTGGTGACTGATAATCTCAGCATCTGCGGGTGTTTCTTTGAGTGTAGCAAGTAAAAAGTGGCTAATACGCATGACAACATCTCTTTTGGGTTAAATTTAATGAGTGATTAAATGTTAGGATCACATAAATGGTTCATATCATTCTCACAAATACCTAAGGTTTCTGCTTCTTCCAAAATAATTTGACATAAATTGGTCAATTCTCTTCCATTAATATCAAGAATTGAGATTTCAAACGCAGGTAATTCTTGGAGGAGCTTTTCTCGCATTTTTTTTGCACAAACTAAAAGTTGAATCTTAGCGATTTTAAGCTTGGTATCAGGTTCTTGTTGTGGACCTGACAGACTACCGATTTCTGTGAGACATTCTTCTCGATAAACGTGTATTTTTTGCCATTTTATAAATGAGACTGCTGTTAATTTGATAAAAAAAGCAAAGAGTCCCACTTTACCAGCGCCCCAAGAGGAACGGATAGATTTTCCTTGTATCATGTTGACTTTAAGCTGAACGCTGATCCAAGAAACTTGTTTTTTTTCATTTTTAGAAAATTGAATAAATTCTTGTATCGTGCCTACCTGTTTTTCTCTGAGTCGTGACCACAAAGAAATAGGAAGGGAGATTGTAGATTTCTTATATGTCATAAGTGCCTTGTGGTATAATTATTTAATTATCATAGGATAGTTTTTTTTGTTTGATATATAAAAAGCTATTTTATCATTATCTGTCATATAAAAGAAATATTCTCTTGAAAAAACAATAAGGTGTCATGAATATTAAACTATTAGCAATAACTGATTTATGAGAGACAATGGGTAAGCAAAAGGAAGGCGCTGATAGTGGATTATTTTTAGAGGCTATGCAAGGTGTAACCCCTTTGCAACAAGATAAAGTACCATTAACACAGACTCGCCCTTCTGCTATTCCCAAACAATACTATTTAAATAAGGCGTCAATTTATGATGAAATGCTTTCAGACAGTTATTACACATCAGAATGTGATACTGACAATGATTTGCTATTCGTACGACCTGGTATACAACATGGTATTTTAAATAAATTAAAGCGGGGAAGTTTTAATATTGAGGCTGATTTAGATCTACATGGTATGATTGTGCGTACAGCACGAATAGAAGTGATAAAATTTTTACAGAATTGTCAAGATTGTAATATTCGATGTGCACGTATTGTACATGGGAAAGGATATGGTTCTTGGAACAATCAACCCGTTTTAAAGGGAAAATTGAATAGATGGTTGCGACAATGTCCTGAAGTATTGGCATTTTGCTCAGCACGTCCATCTGACGGTGGGACAGGTGCTTTGTATCTATTACTCAAACGACATTAAAAAAACTGGAGTGGAAAACTCCACTCCAACTGCGACTATCTTTCCAATACTAAGAGATATTTATTTAGGAGCAACAGGGGCTTGAGGGGCATAATTTCCTCTAGGAGCATAACCATAAGGAGCTGGAGCACCATAAGGAGCACCATAACCACCACCATAAGGAGCGCCACCATAACCGCCACCATAAGGAGCGCCACCATAACCGCCACCATAAGGAGCGCCATAACCGCCACCATAAGGAGCACCATAACCGCCACCATAAGGAGCGCCATAACCGCCACCATAATAATTATTATTATTATCAAACTTATTATAGCCACGACCATAACCTCGGCCACCCATGGAAGAACTAAAATTCATATCTCCCCAACCATTACCATCCATCCAATCATCCATCATATTGGAGTTAGAACCATAACCATTATTATTACCGCCCCAACCATTACCAGGCCACCAAGCTTGTGCAGGAACTGTAATGACTGCGCCACAAAGAATGGTTGATAGTGCGACTGCTTTAACAAAATTTTTCATGTATAACCTCTCAATCCAAAATATCAAATATTTAGAATGGATAACTTGTATCCGTGCATGTCAGTTTATCTATCAAAATTATCTTTGTCAAGAAGAATTTTGATTTAATACATTTTCACGCATTGACTTAATTTTAGTCATATTTTTTAATATTCTAATATTATTAAATAGTATGAAATCAAAATAGAAAAACTGATGGCGAGTAGTATATAAGGTTAAAATTATATTAGCAATAGCTAATATTCTAATATTTCTATTTTTTATTGTAAATTATTGTTTTTATTGGAAATAAAAATATAAAAAAAATTAACTTATTATGAAAGGCATAGATGTTATCAGTTATCAGATAGATTGGAAGGTGTTCTTGAATTAATCCAGGGGATTTTCCCCTGGAATATGTCATATCAGCTTTGAGTCACGGTTTTCTTACTTTGCCATTTTTTATGACTTTGGGGTTGCTGATAGCGATAACTGCCTTTGCGTTTAGGATCATTGTAATGATTTTTACGCGGGGCTGCTGCGCTTCCATATTTACGTTTTTTGGCAGCACGTCGTTTTAAAGAGCGTGTGGGTTCAAGCCCCGGAATCACATGATGCGTTACCTTTTGTTTTGTATAACGCTCAATACGTTCTAAATGCTGCGTATCATCAGGTAGCACAAATGAAATGGCAGTTCCTTGTGCACCCGCGCGTCCTGTACGTCCAATACGATGGACATAATCTTCAGCAAAACGAGGCAAATCAAAATTAATAACATGAGTGATAGTCGTCACGTCAATACCACGTGCTGCGACATCGGTCGCCACCAATACACGTAATCTGCCACGACGTAAATTGGTTAAAGTACGGTTACGTGCACCTTGCTTCATATCACCATGTAAGGCAGCAGCAGCATATCCGTGTGTTTTCAAATCTTGAGCGAGGGCATCTGCACCTACTTTAGTGGCAGAAAAAATAATCGCTTGTTTGATATCATCATTATCAAGTAAATGTTGTAATAAACGATTTTTATGGGCCAAATTATCTGCCACATGAATGCGTTGTTCAATATTTGCTTGAGTGGGTTCTGTTTCAATTTGAATACGTTGGGGATCTTTTAGCATATTATGTGCTAATTTTGCCAGTTTATTATCCCAAGTCGCTGTGAACAGTACTGTTTGACGATCCGCAGGGGTCATATCAGCAATATCATTCACTTCATCCACAAATCCCATATCTAACATGCGATCTGCTTCATCAAGCACCAGCATATTGACATTGGATAAATCAATGTTTCGACGGTTTAATAAATCTAACAAACGACCCGGTGTTGCAACGACAATATCAACAGGACGTGATAAACTTCGTAATTGAGGACCATATGGCATACCACCCACCAAGATCAAACTAGACACACGCATATTTTTGCCATAGGTCCGAATGGCTTGACTCACTTGTGTGGCTAATTCTCGTGTGGGTGTTAAAATTAATACAGAAGGTTTGCCATACTTTTTTTTACCATGCTGTTGCGTTAAACCTTGCAAGGCTGGTAATACAAAAGATGCAGTTTTACCTGTACCAGTGTTTGCAGATGCAATCACATCTAGACCATCCAAAATTTTAGGAATGGCTTCTGCTTGCACTGATGTCGGTGTAGTATAACCACATTGTTGCACAGCTTTAAAAATCGCGGGATGTAACTGAAAATTTTCAAAAGACACGGATGTTCCTCAGCTTTAAGAAAAGCTAACGCGCAAGCCGATTTTTTTTATAAATCGGCTGACGCGCATAATCAATAAAATGTACGCCAACCGTTTTATGAAGAAGTGGGGGGGGAGGGAGCTTTTTTAGCTTTCTCACAGTTTAACACACTAACTGTATCCAATTAATTGTTGGCACTTTCACAGTTTTTTAAAAAAACTATGTACCTATTACAATAGGGTCAACTATGATGTTATTCAAGCGCAACGTTCTAAACGAATACGTGTCGGAGAACCTATAAGCCCCTCTAATATCTCAATTTCTTGGATAGCTTGAATCATCTGTTTTTCAAGCACTTTATGTGTAAGCATAACGACTGAGACATGTTTTGACCCATCAATAGGTTCTTTTTGGATAATCGCTTCAATACTAATATCATGTGCACTCAGAATATTAGTGACTTGCGCCAATATACCCAATTTATCCAAAACGGATAGACGTAAATAGTAAGCTGTTTCGATTTCTTCTATGGGTACAATCGGTAAATCAACTAAAGCATTTGCTTGGAAAGCAAGATGGGGGACGCGATTACCGGGATCAGTGGTCAGTGTACGTGTGACATCAATTAAGTCAGCGACAATAGATGATGCGGTGGGTAAAGCCCCTGCGCCTGCGCCATAATACAATGATTGACCTAATGCATCAGACTCAACCATCACAGCATTCATCACACCTTCCACTTTGGCTAATAACTGTGCATTTGGAATCAAAGTGGGATGGACACGGAGTTCAATCCCTTTTTGAGTCCGCTTAGTCAATCCTATATGTTTGATTTTATAGCCTAATTCATCTGCATATTGAATATCCTCTGCTGTGATCTGCGTAATCCCTTCTTTATACACTTTGTCAAATTGTAACGGAATGCCAAAAGCAATTGCCCCTAAAATCGTCACTTTATGAGCAGCATCAATCCCTTCAATATCAAAAGTAGGATCCTTTTCGGCATAGCCTAAACTTTGGGCTTCTGCTAATACTTTGGCAAAATCGCTGCCTTTTTCACGCATTTCTGTCAGAATAAAATTACTGGTACCATTGATAATCCCTGCAATCCACTCAATTTTATTGGCTGACATGCCTTCACGTATGGCTTTAATAATGGGCATGCCACCACATACAGCTGCCTCAAAAGCCACCGTAACGCCCTTATTTTGTGCAGCGGTGAAAATTTCATTACCATGTGTTGCAATCAACGCTTTATTAGCTGTCACAACATGCTTACCTTGAGCAATGGCTTGTAAGGTCATTTCTCGGGCAATGGTAGTGCCCCCCAGTAATTCAACAATAATATCAATATCAGGATTATTCACGACATCGCTTAATTGTTCAGTAAGTAAGATGTTATCTGTACTATAGGGAAGACTTTTATTCAGTACTTTAGCACATGCATGGCTAATAACAATATCACGTCCTGCACGACGACTAATCTCTTGAGCATTATGTTGTAATACATGTACTGTCCCTCCCCCTACTGTTCCTAATCCAAGTATTCCAACTTTAACGGGATCTAACATAGCTATTATTTTCCTTTTTCTTGATCTAAGCGAAACATGTCCCGAATACCTCTGAGTGCTTGACGGGTGCGATGAGGATTTTCAATTAAAGCAAAACGTACGTGTTCATCTCCATAACTTCCAAAACCAATACCTGGAGACACCGCTACTTTGGCTTCAGAAAGTAATTTTTTGCAAAATTCTAATGAACCCATTGCCTTATACGGTTCGGGTATGGGGGCCCATACGAACATCGTCGCTTTGGGTTTTTCTACCGCCCATCCTAATGCAGTTAAGCCTTCACATAAGACATCACGTCGTTTACAATACATATCCCGAATTTCTTGTACACATTCTTGAGGACCTTCCAAAGCAGCAATACAAGCAACTTGAATAGGCGTAAATGTGCCATAATCTAAATAAGATTTCAAACGGGTTAAAGCCGCAATTAAGGTGGGATTTCCACACATAAAGCCAATGCGCCATCCCGGCATATTATAGCTTTTAGACATAGAAAAAGACTCAACGGCCACATCTTTAGCCCCTGGGACTTGCAAAATTGAAGGCGCGACATAGCCATCAAAAACCAGATCCGCATACGCTAAATCATGTATCACCCAAATTTCATGTTTTTTAGCAATCTCCACCACTTTCTCAAAAAACTCCAGATCAACACATTGTGTTGTCGGATTGCCTGGGAAATTAAGTACCAACATTTTAGGCGTAGGCCAAGAATTATTGATGGTTTTGACCAATTCTTCAAAAAAATCAACACCAGGTACTAAGGGCACATGACGAATATCTGCCCCTGCGATTACAAATCCATAAGGATGAATGGGATAAGCAGGATTAGGCACTAAGACAGAATCTCCGGGACCCAAGGTAGCTAACGCCAAATGTGCTAATCCTTCTTTAGAGCCGATCGTCACAATGACTTCATTTTCAGCATCTAAAGCAACGTCATAACGTTCTTTATACCAATGTGTCATCGCACGTCGTAATCGTGGAATCCCTTTTGAAGCAGAATAGCGATGCGTATCTTTACGTTGTGCAGCCTCTACTAATTTATCAATAATATGTTGCGGGGTAGGCTGATCGGGGTTACCCATGCCAAAATCAATAATATCTTCTCCCCGTGCACGTGCTTCTGTTTTTAATGCATTAACGATATTAAAAACATAAGGTGGGAGGCGTTCAATACGTGAGAATTCTTCTTTCAAGATAACATTCCTTTTTGTGATAGGGCAATAGCATTATATTATGATATAATATCAAAATTGATAAGCTCTTTATTTTTCATCTCGCCAACATTCTCCTTCTAAGGGTTCAGCAGAGGAGGCAGGTGTTCGTGGCTTAAAGTTTGGAAATGTGAGACGTTTACTCAACCACTTAATAAACATTAAACGAAATATTGGCATTAAACATATAAATCCCAATGTATCTGTAAAAAAACCCGGTGTGAGTAATAAAGCACCGCCTATCAAAATAATAATCCCTTCTAATAAGGCAATCGTAGGCAATTGTCCTTGTTGTAAGCTATCCTTTACTTTTTGTAAAGTCGCCATTCCTTGGGAACGTAATAAATATGTGCCAATAATAGCCGTAAGAAATACCAATAAAATTGTTGTCCATCCCCCAATTAAACCACCTACTTGGATTAATAAATAAATTTCAAAAATAGGCACAACAATAAATATAAATAATAAAGGCATAATTAATTAATTTTTAATGTTAAAACCACTATGAAAAAAAATTTTCTCTATATATTCTTAATACTACATCTTTCCATTTGGAATTGCAGTGCTGAGCCTTTTTCTTTTGAACAAGATTCCTTGTTACCTAAGCTACTGTCTTCAGAAGTCGCGTTTGTTTTTTCAACGCGTATGGAAACTGATAACCTATTGGTTGTTCAATGGCACATTGCTGAAGGTTATTATTTATATCGGGATCACATACAATTTGTACTCGAAAAAGGCATTTTAGGTGCCCCCCAATTTCCACAGGGGATCTTGAAAAAAGATGTCAAATATGATCAGGTAGAGGTGTATGAACACTTACTAGAAATTAAGATTCCCATTACTGACACACAAGGTTTAGATACCTTACGCACCACTTATCAAGGCTGTGCTGACGATAGGATGTGTTATCCCCCTATCACAAAAACGGTGATGCTGGATTTAGCAGAGACGACGTCAGAAGATGATATTTGGGCAGAAGAAGATGAAGAGGAAATTGAATTTTTAAAAGCTGATGACGCCTTTATTGCATCAGTATCAAAAATGGACGCCTCTCATTTAGTTATTCGTTGGAAAATAGCGGATGGTTATTATTTATATCAAGATAAATTGGCGTTTTCATTAGAAAGTCAAGGCACACTGGGAACACCAGAATTACCCGACAGCATTTTAAAAGCCGATCCTGTTTTTGGTGATGTTCAAATTTATCAACAACCGTTGCTTGAAATCATTGTACCCATTCAAAAAGCAGAGCAGCAGCCCATCACGGTGAGTGTTAAATATCAAGGCTGTGCTGTCAAAGGTTTGTGTTATCCCCCAACCACAAAAACCATTACTGTTGGTGCAAAACCAGTCGTTTCAGAACAAAATCGGCTCGCGAGTTTACTGGCTAATGATAATATATTATATACCATACTGATTTTTTTTGGTTTAGGCTTATTATTATCTTTAACCCCCTGTATTTTTCCGATGATTCCCATTTTATCTAGCATCATTGTAGGGCAAGGCGAAAAAGTCACCACGTACAGAGCCTTTATCATGTCATTGGTTTATGTATTAGCAATGGCGTCTACTTACGCAATAGCGGGTGTATTAACAGGGTTACTGGGTGAGAATTTACAAGCAGCTTTCCAAAATCCATGGATTTTAATCAGTTTTGCTCTCGTATTTGTTGCTTTATCCTTATCTATGTTTGGATTTTATGAATTGCAATTACCGAATGCCTTGCAAAGCAAATTGACTGTGTGGAGCAACCGTCAACAAGGGGGCACATTGATCGGTGTGGCGATCATGGGGGTCTTATCCGCATTGATTGTCGGACCTTGTGTCGCAGCGCCTTTAGTGGGTGCATTAATATACATTAGTCAAACAGGTAATGCCCTATTAGGTGGAATCGCCTTATTTACCATGAGCTTAGGGATGGGTATTCCCTTAATTATCATTGGCACTTCTGCAGGACATTTTTTACCTAAAGCAGGCAAATGGATGGATGGCGTTAAAGCGACGTTTGGAGTCATGTTGCTTGCTGTGGCGATTTGGATGTTAGAAAGAATTGTACCCGGCGAAGTCACCATGTTATTATGTGCTAGTTTGTTAATAATATCAGCGGTGTATATGGGTGCTTTAGAGAATCTAGGTTCCGGTGTATCAGGGTGGCAAAAATTATGGAAAGGTTTAGGATTGCTTTTTATCATTTATGGTGTATTTTTGATGATTGGAGCTGCGCGTGGCACTGTCAATCTTTTGCAACCGTTACACACCCCAACATTTCAAGTCAATAATCCTGTTCAAAGTGATTTGAACTCTAATGGATTTAAAGCGATTAAGGGTATCAGTGGTTTACAAGAAGCTCTTGCAGAAGCGAAGGCACAAAATAAACCGGTGATGTTAGATTTTTATGCAGACTGGTGTATTTCTTGTAAAGAAATGGAAAAATTTACGTTTCACAATCCTCAAGTACAAGCACTTTTGAAGGATTTTGTGTTATTGCAAGCGGATGTCACCCCTAATGATGCTCAAGATAAGGCATTATATAAACATTTTGGCATTTTCGGACCTCCTGCTATTTTATTTTTTGACAGCCAAGGAGAGGAACAAAATGCGTATCGCATTGCGGGGTTTATGCCTGCGGATGAATTTCAGCAACATTTGAATAAGGTTTTACAACCATGATAAGAACGCTTTTTTTGTTAATAGGGATGTTCAGCTTAATAGGATGTCAACAAGCAGAACCTGAGACAACACAGCGTCCAGATTTCTACTTGCCAGATTTGCAAGGCACCTATCATAGCAATGCCGAATGGGATGGTAAAGTGGTTGTCGTCAATTTTTGGGCAACATGGTGTCCTCCTTGTTTGAGAGAAATACCAGGTTTTATTAAATTGCAGGAAAAATATGTCGAGCGGGGCGTACAATTTATTGGGATAGCGATCGATCATCCTGTCAAAGTGCAAAATGTTGTCAATCAATTGCACATCAATTATCCAATATTATTAGCCCAAGATCAAACAGGACATATTGTCTCCGCTACTTTTGGGAATCAGGCGGGCATGTTACCGTTTACTGTGATCATTGATCGTCAACGAAAAATTACTTTACGGCAGACAGGTCAAATGTCGAAACGAGCCGTAGAACGTGCGATTACACCATTGTTATAACATTTACGCCATTTCAGGGTTAGGAGACAAGCCCTGAAAGGGCGACATATATCAGCCTGGGGCAACGCCCTAGGATTGATATGCGTCAAGAAAAGCGTGTTCATCTAGGAAGATGTCCAACGGCTAAAATAACATCAATGGCTCTGAAAATACAGCAAATATGTTCTCCTGCCTTAATATCTAATTCTGAAATCGTTTCTTGAGGAATCACTGCTTGAAATACATTGCCACTTTTTAATTGTAAGGACACTTTCGCATGAATCTTGCCTTCTGCGACCTTCAGCGTTTTACCACATAAATGATTTCTGGCACTCACTCGTAATCCACTATCCGCATGCATTAACATAATTTGGCTGGGTTTCACGATAGCATAAGCCTGACTGCCCATACGTAAACCTAAATTTTGCATCCCTGTAGGCGTAATGATGGAAACAATCTGATCATTTCCTGTGAGTTGCAGAATCACTTCAACAATCAAAGAGTCTTGTTTTAAACTCACCACAGTCCCTAAAAACTGATTTCCAGTGGCTTGCTGATTGATGATCCGCTTTTTTTCAGAAGGGGTAAGGTTATGTTCCAAACCTTGTGTCATATATGGAATGATATGTTCATTAAAAGCAGAATCCCAAGCTTGCACATAACTATCATTCCATATTTCGGGACATGTTTTTTTGCATAATTCTGACAACACCTCCAGAAAAACATGTTGAAATATCAACAAATCATCTTTAGTGAGATTAAAAGAACGGTACTTATCACCTAAACGTACCATGTGTGGATGTACCACTTCTTGTTCATCTACAATAGCCACAAGAGCAATGACTCTCACAAACTTTTCCATTCTCTTACTCATACCCTCTGAGAAAATAGATTTATATTTGGGATGTTGCTCAAGCAAACGTTCATAAAATGCAGGACCCAAAATGTCTTGTCTGCTGGCCAGTTTTTCCCAACTTTCTCTAATCAAATCAGTATTCATTTTTTATTCTCCTTTAACATACTGACATTTATTATCTGATGTTACGCACTCTGTTTCTAAAAAGCATATTTGTATGTTTTAGCTCCAGGGGTGAGACATCACATAGTCGCTAAGTTCAATAAAATAATACTCAACAAGTTAAAAGTATTAGCATCACTTTATACAAGCCCTGAAAGGGCGACATATATCAGCCTGGGGCAGCGCCCTAGGTTTAAGAGCGTAGGCGCATACCATCGGTTTGAGATATATTAAATGGATTGCATCTGCACTTTCCTAAAATTCAGGAAAGCTATTATGCTTTAGTATTTAATAATCTTCATTGTAGGCAAGCATCCACCTTATATTAAAATTGCATCACGTTACCTAGGGCGTTGCCCCAGGCTGATATATGTCGCCCTTTCAGGGCTTGTATAAAGTACTGGTAGTGGATCATCGCCCCTGGAGCTCAAAAATGGAAAGATGCTTTTTAGAAACAGAGTGCGTAACATCA
>DAOVZS010000274.1 GCA_030635005.1 Thiomargarita sp.
ACCTTGGTTAGGGATTTGGATAGTTAAAGGGAATATGGCCTCCAGCCTGACTTTAGACTTTTTACCCTTATCCGATCCTTATGTCTTACTCCAATCGCTATTTGCTGGACAAAGTTTAGAAACGACGGCATTGATCGGTGCTGCCATAGTATTAATTTTTTATCTTATTGTCGGTGGACGCGCGTATTGTTCATGGGTGTGTCCTATTAATATCGTCACGGATATCGCAGCCAGTTTACGTGATCGCTTGAATATTAAGGGCGGTAGCTCATTTTCTCGAACAACACGTTATTGGATTTTAGCCATAAGTTTAGGAGTGGCGGGAGTGACGGGGAGTCTTGCTTGGGAATTGATTAACCCTGTGTCGATGGTTTTTCGGGGACTTATTTTTGGTATGGGCTTAGGATGGGGCATTATTGTCGCCATCTTTTTCTTTGATTTGTTGATCACACGACATGGTTGGTGCAGTCATTTTTGTCCTGTCGGTGCATTTTACAGTGTATTAGGTCGATTTAGTCTCTTACGTATCAGTGCCAGCCGACGTGAAAACTGTGATAATTGTAAAGCCTGTTTTAAAATTTGCCCAGAACAACACGTCATTAAACCCGCTTTTACGGGCACGAATCCCATTATTATGTCTGCTAATTGTACCAATTGTGGCCGATGTATTGATGTGTGTCCTCAAAATGTTTTTAATTTCAGCATCAGATTTCAGATTCAAAAGGAGACGAAATGATGAAAAAATCAGTCATATTCGGAATCGTTTTAAGCATGGTTTCTTTTCCCCAAATTTCTCAAGCACAAGATGAGAGGGGCATGGAAGAGATTCCGCAATCATTACGCGGTAATCGGGCAATTGATGATCCCTCACAAATACCGACATGGAAACGCTTGCCCTCTGATCATGATCCCAGCCAACGCAGTTTCGTACAACAACCGCCCATGATTCCTCATAAAATTGATGGGTATCGCATTACCTTAAGATATAACAAATGTCTCACCTGTCATAGTTGGGCAAATTATCGGGAAGCCAAAGCAACTAAAATTGCTCCCAGTCATTTTAAGGATAGAGAAGGTAATGATTTAGCCAATATTTCTCCCCTACGTTATTTTTGTACGCAGTGTCATGCGCCCCAAGTTGAAGCACATCCTTTAGTAGAGAATACCTTTGAACCTGTACAGGTGTTAAGATGAGCAATACGCCAGAGGACAAAAGAAATATCCCAAACAAAGAGTGGAAACAGTATTCACAATCACTCGCCAGTGGGACATTAGCCTTAGGTATCATGATAGGACTTGTTATTTGGGGTGGATTGAATACTGCCATGGAACTCACTAATACAGAAGCTTTTTGTATTTCTTGTCATGAAATGGAAGAAAATGTGTATCAAGAATATCAAGATACTATTCATTACAATAATAGAACGGGTGTTCGCGCCACCTGTCCAGATTGCCATGTACCCAAAGAATGGATGTTTAAAGTCATTCGCAAAGTACAAGCTTCTAATGAATTGTTTCATAAACTCATGGGCACAATTGACACCCCTGAAAAATTTGAAGCAAAACGCTTAGAATTAGCAAGACATGTGTGGGCGAGTATGAAAGCCACAGATTCACGAGAATGCCGTAACTGCCATGATTATGAATCTATGGATTATCCCAAACAAGGACAACGTGCTGTCGCACAACATATTGCAGGTTTTGATGAAGGTAAAACCTGTATTGATTGTCATAAAGGGATAGCCCATTCTTTACCCGCATTATATGAAATAGATCCCAGTGCAGCAATGGGAGAGTAGTTCGTTCATTTGGTGGGTAGAAGATACCCACCTTAACTGATGTTACGCACTCTGTTTCTAAAAAGCATCATTCCATGTTTTAGCTCCAGGGGCGATGCCCCTGGCTATATTATTAAGCCCCCTTGGGGCGAAGGCACAAGCTACAGTCACAGGCATAAACACAAACTTGTCTGAATCAGAATTTTCAGAATTTAAGAATTTTCAGAATGAGTAAAAGGCACAAACACAACACCGTGTATGGCTTGTGCCTGTGCCCCTTCCTAATTCTGAAAATTTTATAATCCTGTAAATTCTGATTCAGACAGGGTTGTGTGGTATCATAGCATGAATTGAATAACTGAATACCTGGGGTAAACGCACCATCACAATTATTGTTTTAAGCCAAATAAGCAAGAACACACATAATGCGTTATGGCACTTATTTAGTGGCAATAGTGACGGCTTTATTTTTGGAAATGAACATTATAATTGGCGATGTCCAGAAGAAAAAGC
>DAOVZS010000078.1 GCA_030635005.1 Thiomargarita sp.
GGGCAGCGCTATATTTAAGGAAACGGAAACATTTTGATCGGAGCAGCCATTCTATCAACATTATGTCCCATCACACCTAAATGATGCTTTAGTCCACCCACTTGATGGGTCATTCTTGTAATATCAATACTCATGATATTAATATTTTTATTGAGTCGCATAATATTACTATTAATTGAATAGATATTTTGATTGATATGACTCATATTGTTATTAATTTTTTCGACGTTCCCATTAATCAGTGGCAATATTTTAACATGCTCATCTAAATGATCAATTGATTGTTTGACTAAGATGACAGAGCGTGTCATCTCCTGTATATTATCTCCCACCACCATAATATTTCTATTGATAGTGTGCATAGAGCTAGCTACCTCATCCAAGCGTTGCGTAATGCTACCCATATCTGATAATAATATGAGTATGAGTGCAAACACAGCGAACGTCAATAAAAACAATCCAATCATACTGAATCTAATAATTTGAGTCGTTTGATTACTAATTCTGACGATCAAGCCTTCGCGTCGCTTCATTGCTGAATTGAATTCACACATCGTGTTTTCAACAATCGCAACTATTTCTCTCTGAGTGTCTTCCATATTATGAGTAAACAGTTAAAAATGGGAATTGAGGCTTGTCATAAAGCCATGGAGACATCAGGTGTGTGCTCCACGACAATATAGGCTATCAGCGTATAATTTACAAAACTTTACGGCGTTTTTCCATCATTTCTTTAATAATAGGGCGGAAAATAATTTGCATTGCAAAACCCATTTTTCCACCTGGTACTACCAAAGTATTGGGACGTGACATAAACGAATCATGAATCATTGATAATAAATATTGGTAATCTTGATCCCGATATTTATTAAAGCGAATCACGACTAAACTTTCATCCGCCGTCGGAATATCACGGGCAATAAAGGGATTAGAGGTATCTACCAGCGGTACCCGTTGAAAGTTGATATGACTTTTTGTAAATTGAGGGGTAATATACTGTACATAATCAGGCATACGTCGTAAAATTGTCTGTGTCACTGCTTCTGGAGAATAGCCGCGTTCTTTCACATCGCGACTAATTTTTTGTATCCATTCCAAATTGACACTGGGCACGACGCCTACTAATAAATCTACCCATTGTGCCACATTGGCTTCTGGCGTCACAATCCCCCCATGCAATCCTTCATAAAACAATAAATCGGTATCATTGGAAATATCTTCCCAAGGTGTAAAAGTACCTGATTCTTGTTTATAAGGTTCAGCCTCTTCTTCATTGTGCAGGTATTTTCGGATTTTTCCTGTCCCTGTTTGTGAATATTGATGAAATAAATCTTCAAGTTTATCCAATAAATTCGCTTCTGGACCAAAATGACTGATATCTTTCCCTTGTTTCTGTGCTTCTGCAACTGCTTTTTTCATCTCAGCACGATTATAGCGATGAAAACTATCCCCTTCGACAATAGCCGATTGATATGACCCACGACGAAAAATATCCATAAACGCTTTCGTGACAGAGGTCGTGCCTGCGCCTGAAGAACCAGTAATAGCAATAACGGGATGTCTAATAGACATTAAAATTATTCTCCTCAATCATTAAGGGTGAAAATGTCGTACCGCAAATTGTAATTGCGATAACCTATTAAATTGACTATGATAACGTGTTTGTAAATAGAGTGAGATAATGTGTTCTACAGATTCTGCTAAATCGGGACGTGTCACACTAATCCGTTGTGCAAATGTGATAGGTCCTTCGCTAGGATGGCGATGTAAACCACAACGTGCCATTTTTTTGCACCAATGCCTGTAAATTTTTTGGGCAGGATCTGTATGTTTCCACTGTGGACGTAAAAACATCCAAGCTGCATATCCTAATAATAAACTACTGATGAGACTGACTAATAACAAAGTCATACCACGCCAATCAATCCCTTCTAATCCCAAACGTTCTAATAATTTTTTTTGTTGTTCGGGTCCATATCCCAATACCCATTGATTCCAGCCATTATTAATGGCATCCCAAGTATTACGTATATGTTGCCAAACGCTGATAATATGAGAATCTTGTTGGGTTTTAAAACCAAACAGTGTGGTACTTTCTTTTTCAATGCGTTCTGCAGCAATAGCGGCAGTCGGATCAATACGTACCCAGCCCCGATCTGCAAACCACACCTCACTCCAAGCATGCGCCTCTCGTTGTCGTACAATTAAATAATGATCAATAGGATTGACCGTTCCGCCCAAATAGCCCGTCACTACACGTGCAGGAATATTAGCTGAACGCATTAAAATGGTAAAGGCTGCGGCATAATGCTCGCAAAAGCCTTCACGTGTTTTAAAGAGAAAGTCATCAATCGGATCATCTAATAATAACCGAGGTGTTCGAGTATATGTAAAGGGTTCTTGATTAAAATATTGTAATGCCCGTTGCACAATCGCCTGTGGCTGTGGATTTTCCTGTTGCCACTGTTGTGCTAAAGCACGTGCCCGTAAATGTTTATCTTTGGGTAATTGTAAGGCTAAGTATTTGTGTTGCGGTGTAAATAGCTTCGCATGATAGTCTGTATAAGAACGTAATGAATAACGCATACGGTCTACTATAGGGGATTTTGATAAAATCTGATAATCTCTATTTATATACGCCTTATGCGGTGCTTTTAAGGGTAAATCTAAAGCAAATAACCAGTGTCTGTTATGCGCTTCTAATGTGACGGTGTAATCAACTGCATCCCCTGTCGTTTGAAACTTGAGATCTTTAACCTCATGTTTTTCTAGACTTTTCACTCTTTTCCATTCATGTCCATCGGTGTGCCATAATACAATGCCCCGCCAATAGCGTTGATTTTCGGGTGGCAAAGCCCCTTCAAATTTGACACGAAAAGCAATCTCATCAGACAGGCTTAAGTCACTAAACGCACCGGGAGACATGGTATCACCTAAACCACTGACACTCACATGTGCATCTATGGGTAATTTCCAAAACGGTCCTGCCACACGTGGAAATAAAATAAATAATACCAACATCACCGGCACGGCTTGGAACAATAAAATACCTGATAAACGCAAACGTTGTCGGGTTGATAAGCTATTTTCGTTTAAACTAATGAGTGTGCCAGTAGCCATTAACATGACTACGCCCATATATAAGGCGGTAGGAATAGATTGAGAATATAAAAAATTAGTAATAATCAGAAAATAGCTTAAAAAGCATACTAATAAGGCATCACGTAAGGTACTTGTTTCTAATAGTTTCAGTGCACATAATATCACCAATAGTCCAAGATACGCATTACGTCCTATGCCTGAACGCCCGCCATAACTGATCGCGATGCTCACAATGACTACAAGTGCAATCATCAACAGTATCCAACGAGAGGGTAAGGATTTTTGATGGCGTGCGATTTGATAACGCCATAAGAGTAACAAAAAAAAGAGCGGTGGTATCCATATCACAATATGAGAAAAATGTGGTAAAACCACCAATATTAAGGTTGCAATGATCCACAATAAGCCATCTAAACGAGGTAATAAGGCGTGAGTTTTTATGTGCATTTTAGTGATACAACGCCAATTTTTGCAAACACATATCACGATGTTGTTCACCCGTATTCGGTTCAAGGGTACACCCCGGAATTTTTAATCCATACTGTGCCCCCTGACTTTCCGCTACTAATATCCATAAACATAATTGTGACAAAGCGGCTTCAACATTTTGTAAGCTGCTCACATCTTTCCAAGTCAACCATACCGTGCTCGTATTTAATCCCCCAAATTGTTTAATCATCCAATTTTGCCCCCGTGCAACTGCTTTCCAATCAATATGTCGCGGAGAATCTCCTAATTGATAATCGCGATATCCGATAAAATCTTCCCCTTCTCCACTATTACCCGCACCTGCATGATCCGTTTCTTGTCCTAAAGGCAAATTTTTATGTCCAATCGCTTGTGGATAGACTAAGGTAGACACGTCTAAATTGATATAAGACCATGCATGAAACAAGCCCACAGGAAAACGAGAATATACGGTGACACGTCCTAAAAAAAAGCGTCCTCGTTGTAGGGTAGGCACCGGAATCGTAATGTTGACGTGTTGATTAGCCGCTATATTATTTGATATTTTTGTTTTATCATGTTGCCAAACCAGATTATAACGGGTTGCTTTTTCACGATTATCTATCCATAAATGAAATTCTGCGGGTTCACCCACAAAGACGGGAGACACTTTACCCGCTTCGATGCGTAATCCTAATAAAGTACGATGTGTGTGTAAAATAGACACTATCGCCATACTGACTAATAAGAAGGTGAGTACATAGCCCATGCTATTATTATAATTCATTGAACCAATCAACATAATTAATAATGTGAGCATAAACCCTAAACCTGCTTTACTTGGCAAGATATAGATATGACGCCTGTCAAGAATAATCGGAGTGATTTTTGAAATCATAGCATTATCTTTTGTAAATATCTCGACGATGTCCTATTTTATGAATCACTATTGTGTGTTCTAATTGTTGGACGACTTCAGATAAGGCAGTGCCTCGTTCACCATTTGCAGTCATTTTTTGTTGTTGTAACAGCATATTATGCACATTTGTTTTTATTTCTGTATCAAAGTTTAAAACTTTTCTATTCATATTACCCATTTTTAATAGTTTCCAGTTATAAACAATTACTCAACTGCTGAAATTTCTTGCTGAATGGTTTGAATCGTATAAATGGGATCTGCTGATGTTCTAATAGGACGTCCAATCACTACGTGATCAGCACCATTTATAATGGCTGCTTTGGCAGTGGCAACACGTTTTTGGTCATCTTTTTCAATATCTCTATTCAATCCCGGACGAATACCAGGGGTGACAATTAGAAATTTTGATTCCACTTCTTGACGAATGATTTTGGCTTCAAGCGGTGAAGAAACTACGCCATCACATCCCAGTTGTAATGCTTTTTTTGAACGTAAGAGTACTAAATCTGAAATACTCCCTGTTAATCCCATTTCTCGCATATCAGATTCATCAAAACTCGTTAAAACAGTCACAGCAAGGATTTTAAGATCCTTTTTTTCTTTGACAGCAGCTTTAATAATAGGATCATTGCCATGAATAGTGGCAAAAGTGATCCCTTTATTTTGAAGTTGTTGGACTGCTAACATCACAGTTTCTGGGATATCAAAAAATTTAAGATCAAGCATGACTTTATTACCACGGTGTATGATTTCTTCTATAAGAGGCCAACCACCTGCTAAAAACAGTTGCAAGCCCACTTTAAAAAATTTCACATGCCCATCTAATTTTTTAACCCAATTTAACGCTTCTGTCTGTTCTGAAAAATCTAGCGCAAAAATAATACGCTCATCAAGGGGTATTTTATTCATGGCTTGCCATCCTCTGCATCACTTAATAAACATGCTTTCAATGAATCTGCCAAATTACTTAATAAAGTAAAATAGTTGTTTGTGCCTAAGGGATCTAATATGCCCTGTCGTACTGTCGTATTTTCAATTAAGCTGGCCACTAAGCTAGATTCAAATTGGGGTTCTGTAAAGACGCAACGCACATCTTTCTTTTTCAGCCGTTCACGTAATTCATATAAATGTTTAACACTGGGACGACTTTCTGGGCTAATACTGATAGTACCTACTGATTTTAAACCATAACGATGTTCAAAATATTGATACGCATCATGAAAAACCATATAAGGGATATCCTTAATGGAATTTAATTGCGCTTTGATATGGTGATCAAGTTGCTTGAGTTGTGTGATGAGATTCTGAGCATTAGCGTGATAACGATTAGCGTTATGAGGATCATTTTGACTCAGAGCGGTCGCAATAGCCGTGACCATAATCATGGCATTATGAGGATCCAGCCAAATATGCGGATTAAAATCATGATCATCATGATGTGTTTTTAAAAGTGTTAAATCTGGGATATCAATTAAACGTAATAACGGTTTATTCACTGTCGTCAGTGTTTTTTCTAAAAATGCTTCAACAGTAGGACCTACCCAGACAATTAAACTGGCAGCATGTAATTGTCTGACTTGAGAAGGACGTAAGGTGTAATTATGGGGAGATTCTCCACCGTGTAGCAACAAATACGGTGTCCCTACGCCTTCCATCACACCGATTACCAGTGCATAAATCGGTTTAATAGTGACGATAACTTGTGATTTCTGAGTGTGTTCAACACATCCGATGACGCTTAATAATAGGCTAACACTTAAGATAAAATGTTTCAAAATGTTATTTTTTCCTTTCTAATTGGCGATAAGTAATGGATTCCATCAAATGAGCGGTTTGAATAGACTCACTTTTCGCCAAATCTGCAATCGTTCGGCTCACCTTTAAAATACGATACCAAGCACGTGCTGATAATCCTAAGCGTTCAATCGCCGTATCTAATAAACGCTCATCTGTATCACTGAGTCGACAATGCTTATCAATATCTTGATTACCTAATAAATTATTGGGTTTCTGACATCGTTGTAATTGTATCTCTCTTGCAGCAATGACACGAGTCCGTACAGTCTTACTGTCTTCTCTGGCGGTATCTTTACGTAATTCTATTCTAGGTTGATTAGGCACTTCAATATGTAAATCAATACGATCTAATAAAGGTCCCGAAATTCTAGAACGATAACGCGTCACTTGTTGTGCACTACATTGACATCGGTTATTAGTCGCATCCCCCAAATAGCCACAAGGACAGGGATTCATCGCAGCCACTAATTGAAAATTAGCGGGAAATTCAGCCGTATTGGCAGCACGTGAAATAGTAATATGTCCTGATTCTATAGGCTCGCGTAATACTTCTAAAACACGCTTATCAAATTCGGGTAACTCATCTAAAAATAAAATGCCATTATGTGCTAATGAGACTTCTCCCGGACGTGGATGACTCCCGCCACCCACCAACGCCACTCCAGACGCTGTATGATGGGGGGATCGAAAAGGACGGATTCCCCAAACATCTGCATTAAAACCATTACGTGCGATAGAGAGCACTGTGGCTGTTTCTAAGGCTTCCTGCTCTGTCATTGGCGGTAAAATACCTGGCATACGACTGGCTAACATGGTTTTACCTGTGCCGGGAGGTCCCATCATCAATAAATTATGCCCTCCAGCAGCTGCGATTTCTAAAGCACGTTTCGCATGGTGTTGTCCCCGAACATCACTTAAATCTGCAATATGGCTTGCATAGTTAGAATGCGGTGTTTGATCATTGTCGTACAGTGTAATAGGCGTAATCTTTTGTAAATGGCTACAAATATCCAGTAAATGTTTGACGGGTAAAATGGATACGCCACTGACAATACCCGCTTCTTTCGCATTTTCAAACGGAACAACAGCTTGACGAGAGGCATTACGGGCTGCTAAAGCCATCGGCAATACTCCACGTACAGGGCGTAAGTCACCATTTAAGGCTAATTCACCCACAAATTCATATTCTGATAATGTATCAGAAGGGATTTGTCGAGAGGCGGCAAGTATGCCTAATGCAATCGGAAGATCAAAACGTCCCCCTTCTTTGGGCAAATCCGCAGGCGCAAGATTAATGGTAATACGTTGTAATGGAAATTCAAATTGAGTATTCAGTAATGCACTACGCACGCGTTCTTGACTTTCTTTGACAGCAGCTTCTGGCAAGCCAACTATCAATAATTTAGGTAAACCATTGGTTAAATGGACTTCAATTGTCACCGAGATTGCTTGAACACCCACTTGAGCACGACTGTAAAGAATAGCGAGAGAAGACAGAATGGCTACTCTTTTGGTGTCGTTTTGGAGTGTACGCCTTCTAGGGCAGCCAGTTGCACCTCAAGGGTTTCCAAACGACTACGTGTCCGCTGCAACACTGCATTTTGTATTTCAAATTCTTCTCGCGTGACTAAATTCATTTTACGTAAGGCGGCGTCTAAAGCTACCCGTAAATTTTTCTCTAAATCTTGATGTAAACTGGACAGATTTTGGGGTAATGCTTCGGTGACTTGTTTAAAAAAATCATCAAAATTCGGTATACTGCTCATATTATGTTGTTTGATTCCTCATTATATTTAAGATTAATAGGCTTTCGTCCATTTTTTTGACGCCAACTATTCATAGCCCGTAAAGAATGGATGCACCCACAATATTGTTGTTGATAAAAGTGTTCACGTTTAGAAATCTCTGTCATCCGTTGTGTTCCCCCTTGTTTACGCCAATTATAAGTCCAATACATTAAATCAGCATAGGGGATCACAGCATGTTGACCACACTCATTAACTTGTTGAAAATTTTTCCAACGAGAAATACCTAATGAGCTGGTTAATATTTTAAATCCATGCTCATGTGCATACAAGGCTGCCCGTTCTAAACGCATGTTAAAGCATATTGTACACCGAGCGCCGCGTTCTGGCTCACATTCTAAACCTTGCGTACGTTGCAACCATACATCTTGTTCATAATCTGCATCAATAAACGGGATTTTATTTTGGCGTGCAAAACGTTTATTTTCTTCCTTACGAATATGATATTCCTGTTTGGGCTGAATATTTGGATTATAGAAAAAAACAGTCACATCAATATTTGATGCTAACAAGATCTCCATCATGTCACCAGAACACGGGGCACAGCATGAATGTAATAAGAGCTTTGTTGCACCATGCGGCAATGATACTCTGATTTGTTCAGACACAAGGATTATCCTATTTTAATGATTTTCAAGCGAAATTTTTAAAGTCATAAAAGCACACCTGTTTCTTTAGCAATATCATAAATCCCACATTTTGAATCCAGGGGCGATGCCCCTGGCTATATTATTAAGCCCCCTTGGGGCGAAGGCACAGTCATAAACACAGGCACAGACACAGTCATAAACACAGTCACACCAAAACCTCCAGGTCGCAGGCACAAACACAATCAATAGTCTGTAGCTTGTGCCTTCGCCCCACC
>DAOVZS010000280.1 GCA_030635005.1 Thiomargarita sp.
CTGGTTGGAAATGCATGCCTAGACGCTCTGCGTCCTTCATACAATAACCGTCTAGGCACATTTAGTTTGGTGGTACAATCGACGCAGAGCGTCGAAGAAGGCATTCCAACCGGAGGTTGGGAACGAGAAATTAAACCACGCATGAAGCTCAAGGGTGAAATATCACATAATGCTAGGCTCATTTCTCCAACATCTTCATATAAACCCTATATTATTGCCTGTGTTTGTGCCTTCGCCCCAACGGGAACTAAAAAATAAAAATATGCTATTTAAAGAAATTGATATACCTTTAAGTGGGCTTCTGCAATCAATTGATGTTCTTTAATGCCACATTTAAACACACCTAATGTATTATCATTATATTCTTCTTGAATATTGATCAATAAATGACTGCCAATAGAAAAATGACTTTGATGGGCGATATATTTACGTGTGCCCACTAACAGTCCTTTTTTAATCACAGGGTTATTGTCTTTTTTGGCTTGTATGCCTACCCAAGCAGCCACTGCTTGTGCCATATATTCAATACCAATCCATACAGGTACCCCTTTATTATCGTCTACAAAGAGTGATCTATTCGTAATCGTGACACATGCAAGCAATGACTTATCATCGTATTCAATAATCTCATCAATGAGAATCATATCACCCCTTTGGGGTACCAGCTCTGAAACCTTATATTTTGTAGTCATTTTGTCTCTATTAATACAGAATAATTGCGTTCTAAATGTTTAAAATGCACTTTTGCTTTCCATAAATCAGTATGATCATACTGAATATCAATTATCTTTTTACCCTGACGCACAATAGAACGGTGAGAAGCATTCTCTATTATGGTTGCGCCTGAGAGTTGTAATTTTTGGGAAGGCCAATATGTTAATTGAAAATCAGCAAGTAGATATTTAGGGTTTAGGGTATCTGGTAAGTATTGTGCAATATCATAATGCCATTTATTATTTTGGTATTTTATGCTAAATAAATACACGCCTAAGGGGGTTAATCCTACAAAAACCAGTGATTTTGGCTCAATTTCTATTTTTGCGAGAATATGATGTTCTTGATTGGCATGTTTTATAATGACACTTTGAGTGATGACTTTAGAGACTCCGAGTATCTCCGGTGAACTCAGATTTAAAGTCACATCTTGTGCAATATCAATCGTTTGTGTGTTGTGATGGGCTGTGATATGACGACATCCGCTGAGCATCATGAATATTATCAAAACAACTGTTTTTGTATTCATGATGCTTTTAACGATTTCCTAATAAGTTATATAATTCAATAATCCCCGTATTGGCACGAGACAGGTAAGAAGAAAGGACTAAAGAATGATTTGCAAATAAGCCAAATTCTGATCCATTTAGAATCATGGGACTCCAAATCGTTTTTTGTGTGGCTTCTAATTCTCGGATGATTTGTTGTAAGGTCATTTCAGCATTTCTTTGCTCTAAAACATCTTTAAAATCAATCGTAACCGCACGTAATAAGTGAATTAAGGCCCAACTGGTGCCTCTCGCTTCATAAAAAATATCATCAATCTGTGCCCAAGATGTTTTTTCTTCGGATTCTTTTTCTAATGTCCGATTCATGCGTATTTGTCCCACACTGGCACTTAAACTTTGCGATAAATGACCTAAGCGTTTTGCGACATCGCCTAACCATTCCCGTAAATTATTACTGCTGACAATAAATAAGGCAGTTTTATTTTTAGGAGTGGCTAAGCGATGTAAATAGTGTTCGAGTATCTCAATGCCTTCTTGATATTCATGCTCACTGGTAGGCCAAAACCATGATTGATGTTGGGTATTGAATTGTGTATAAACGCGGACTAAATCAGGATCATCCGCCTGAGTACGAGAACGGCTAATGGTATTACGCAGTGTTTTAGAAAAATCACGGACTTGTTGTAATACACCCCATTCCCAATTAGCCATATCGTCCATAAATACACTGGGAGGCAGGATATCATTGCTTAAATATCCCCCTGATTTATTCAATAATCGTGTCATTATCTCAATGACAGTATGGGTGGTGACATAGCCTGTGACTAATTTTTCCTGATGCTCGGCTGCTTTTTGTTCAGCGACTGCGTGCACATCAAAAAATTCGGGTTCCTGATTCCACCAGATTCCAAGTGATATTAAGAAAATGAA
>DAOVZS010000208.1 GCA_030635005.1 Thiomargarita sp.
ACGATATTAAAGACATTGTGCATGATTGATAAGGAACCTCAAACAGTGCTTCAATTATTGGATAAACTGCCTGCAGATTCACCGTATCTACAGTTTGCAGAGTTAATACGAATGAGTATGCAACAAGGGAGTGATATGCTATCCAGCATGTCTACACTGGGCATACAAGAAAAAAACTTCATCGCTAATTTAAAAGGATGGGATAAGACGCAACTCAAAGTGATTTCGATGTTACAAACAACAGCGAAACGAGAGGGCACGCCAAAAGCACTTTTGGAGGTGATTATTGCCAATCGCCATGTTTTGGGTGATCAGTATAGTCAACAATTTTGTCATGCTTTGTTGCCAAGTTATACGACTGGCTTAAAAATGTATGAACGTGTTTTTGGGTCATTATCAGATTTTGAAAAAAATCGTATTGCTGCACTGAATAGTGAACGTCATGAAAATTTCCTCAAAGCAGAGAAATATTGGCGTTTATGTATCGCCAATATTTTAGCACACACGCCATTACAAGCTGCTTTAATTTTACGGCATTTAGTAGAAAATGCTGAAAAATGTGAGACAGAAGATGAATATGATGTGCCTGAAGATTTGACAGAAAGCTTACGTCTTGATCCTGATGATAAAGAAAGCTATTTGAAATTAATTGCGTGGTATGCAGATGATAAGAGAAGCTATCAAAAATGGGTAGAAGCTGCCATTAAGCATTTTCCAAAAGACAGTGAAACCTTATTAATCGCTATGGATGCTGCAATGGGTAAAAAAGCGTTTAAAAAAGCGGTGAAATTTGCGAAAATCCTATTAAAAGTAGATCCGATTAATACTCAAGCACGGAATGTAGCACGAACGTGCCATATTGCACATGCACGTAAACTGATCAAAACGAAAAAATATGAGTTAGCACGTAAAGAACTGACACAGGCGGGGCTGTTTGAAAAAACACATCAACGTAACGGTGTGGTTCAAATAAATCAAGCATTATTAGAATTACAAGCAGAAGGGATGATGATCCCCCTCCTTAAAAAACAAACCGCTGCACAAAGAAAACGAGCAACTCCGATACAGATCAATACATACATACATGATTTATTTGAAGAAGCACTCAGTTTAGATCAAAGTAGTATTCGGGGACATTTTCGCTTAATTGTTGAAATTAAACGTCAAAACCTTAATCCTTATCAAATTAGACCGTTATTGTCTCCCATTAAAAAAGGATATATCCCCACGCGACGTGAAATATTAGAATTAATGACGTTGATCAATGCTTATTTTGCAAATCAAATAACCTGTATGGCGGATACGTTAGATGATTTAAAATTGTATTTTCAAAAAGCGTTGAAACTTGAATTCTCTCAAGAAGAAATGTTGAGTATTTGTCTATGCTTAAAAAAGGTAGGACATAAGCTATTTTTGAAAAAATTTGCAGAACGTGCCTTGAAACGTTGGTCAAATGAGCCTGCATTTATTTATTATCAGATTTACGCTAAAACAAAAGAAAATATTTATCACGTTTCTATGAAAGACTTTGAACGTCTTCAAAATGCATTAGATGAGGCTGAAGAACAGGGCGATCATCGTACAATGGTGATGATTATGGACTTATTAAATCAGATTGGACGGCATTCATTGTTTGGTAATATGGAAAATGACTTAGATCCTGCAACTATTATCAAAATTCTGAGTAATTTATAAGCCTAATTTTGCAAAATATGACACAATAACCATGAAAACACCTTTTGATATTCTGAGTGTCTCAAAGGATGCGACAGATGCGTTGATAAAAAAAGCCTACTTGCAACAAGTACGACAATATCCGCCAGAACGAGATCCCGAACAATTTCAAAAGATTCGGGATGCTTTTGAAATGATTAAAACGCAATCGCAACGTTTGAAATACCAATTGTTTCATCATGAGCCCCCGAGTCTTGAGGCTTTGTTGGATCGTGCATTGCAAGTAGGACCAGCACAACGTCCAAGTGAGGATTTATTCACTTTGGCTTTATCAGAAAGTTTGAAACGGAAATCTTAACGCCTAAGTGATTATATATTATGGATGAGTCTCGTAAAGAAAAATTGATTGCACAGTTTAGTACTTATTTAGAAACTGAGTATATTGAGGAGGAGGAGGATAACAATAGGGAACAGAATCCCATTGATTTATTTTCTCTTTTTACAGAATTGGCTGCATTACGTAATGAAGTGAAGTTGGAAGCACGACAAGTCAATGTTGCTTTGGAGATATTCAAAGAAACTTTTGATACCGTGCAAACGACTCATAAACAATTAACCTCACAAGTTGAACATTGTCGTACTGAGCATATCAACCAAAAACGTGAATTAACACGTAATATGCTCTTAGCATTTTTAGATATTTATGATCGTTTAGAAGCTGGGATGTCGGCGCTTAATAATTATAATCCGCCTTTATTTGGATATTTTTGTAAGCGGGAAATCAGTCTCATTTTGAGCTTACAAAAAGGTCAAGCCATGACATTAGGACGTGTGATTCAAATATTATCTCGTTATCGGGTACGTCCGTTGGATGTGTTAGAAAAACCACTTGATCCCCATCGTATGCGTGTGGTTGAAGTGGATTGTCAAGATCAGATCAAAAATGGAATAGTAACGGCAGAGTTACGTAAGGGGTTTATGTGGGAAGAAGAAATCCTTCGGCCTGCTGAAGTTAAAGTTAATAAAATATCACAGGAAAACTCATGACTGATATTATTGTTGGGATAGATTTAGGGACTACAAATTCAGAAATTGCCATTGTAGAAAATGGTAAGGTGACCATTATTGAAGATAATGGGCACAAAATCTTACCTTCTTTTGTGGGATTGGATAATAATAATGAGATTTTAGTAGGAGAATCCGCTCGAAATCAATATGTGTTATATCCTGAGCGTACAATCAAATCTATTAAACGCCAGATGGGTGAGGAAGATAAAGTAGATATGGCTGGGCAAGCGTATACTCCCCAAGAAATATCAGCCATTATTCTAAAACATCTTAAAGGCGTTGCTGAAACTTATTTAAAACAAGCGGTCACAAAAGCGGTGATTACCGTTCCTGCTTATTTTTCGGATGCACAACGTCAAGCAACACGAGAAGCGGGAGAGATTGCTGGCTTAGAAGTGGTTAGAATGATTAATGAACCCACCGCTGCTGCTCTCTCTTATGAAGCAGAACAAAAAGCACATAAACGTATTTTAGTGTACGATTTCGGTGGTGGTACATTTGATGTATCAGTCGTGAGTATTGAAGGTGATGTGGTAGAAGTCATTGCAAGCCACGGCAATAATAAATTAGGCGGAGATGATTTTGACCAAAAAATCATTGATTATATTATTGAACATCTTAAAGAAAAATCTAAAGTAGATATTCAGCAATCACGTAAAGCGATGGCTCGTATTAATCGAGCTGCTGAGGAAGCGAAACGGATGTTATCTGATCAGCCCTTTGTCTTGATTGAAGAAGAATATCTGATAGAAGAAAAAGGCACGCCCATTCATTTATCTTTAGAATTATCACGGGATGATTATGAGGAAATGATTTCAGAACATATTGATGAAACTTTAGAAGCGGTGCATATTGCACTGAATGGGGCTGCACTCACCACCTCTGATATTGATGAAATTTTGCTAGTTGGCGGAAGTACCCGTACGCCCATGGTAAGCAGACGATTAAAAGATGAACTTCATTTACAAGCACATATTGAAATTGATCCTGATTTATGTGTGGCTGCAGGTGCTGCGATTCAAGCTGCGATGATTTCGGGTGC
>DAOVZS010000027.1 GCA_030635005.1 Thiomargarita sp.
GGCGACAGAAATTGGAGAATGGGCGCGTAGTGGTTTTTTAAATATTGTGGGCGGTTGTTGCGGCAGTACACCCGATCATATTCGAGCCATTTGTAAGGCTGTTGAACCTTATCCACCGCGTTTATTGCCAAATATTCCCAAAGCTTGTCGATTGTCTGGATTAGAACCGTGTACTATTGACAAAAATTCTTTATTTGTAAATGTCGGAGAACGTGCGAATGTCACAGGTTCTGCCCGTTTTAAACGCTTAATCAAAGAAGAAAACTATGAAGAAGCCTTAAAAGTTGCCCGCCAACAGGTTGAAAATGGGGCTCAAATTATTGATATCAATATGGATGAAGGGCTATTGGATTCTAAAGAAGTGATGGTAAAATTCTTAAATCTCGTGGCTTCTGAACCAGATATTGCAAAAGTACCGATTATGGTGGATTCTTCTAAATGGGATATTTTAGAAGCCGGGCTTAAATGTATTCAAGGTAAACCCATTGTTAATTCTATCAGTCTTAAAGAAGGTGAAGAACAATTCATTTTTTACGCTAAATTATTAAAACGTTATGGCACCGCAATCATTGTCATGGCTTTTGACGAACAGGGACAAGCCGATACAAAAGCACGTAAAATCAGTATTTGTCAACGATCTTACCAAATTTTAACTGATATTGTGGATTTCCCCCCTGAAGACATTATTTTTGATCCCAATATTTTTGCAGTAGCCACAGGCATTGAAGAACATAATAATTATGCTGTTGATTTTATTGAAGCAATACGTGAGATTAAGCAAAAATTGCCACACGTCCTTATTTCAGGGGGCGTTTCTAACGTATCATTTTCATTTAGGGGTAATAATTCATTAAGAGAAGCGATTCATTCTGTATTTCTATATTATGCTATCAATGCAGGTATGGATATGGGGATTGTGAATGCAGGACAATTGGCTATTTATGAAGATTTACCCCTAGAATTACGTGAACGGGTTGAAGATGTCGTCTTAAATCGTCGCCCTGATGCCACCGAACGCTTATTAGATATTGCCGATCAATATAAGACAGATGGCAGTGCACAAGATAATAAACAAGATGCCGTATGGCGCGATGCTCCCGTAGAAAAACGATTGGAACATGCCTTGATTAAAGGGATTACCGATTATATTGAAACGGATACCGAAGAAGCCCGTTTACAGGCAAAAAAAGCGTTACATGTGATTGAAGGTCCTTTGATGTCAGGTATGAATGCGGTAGGCGACTTATTTGGGGCAGGAAAAATGTTTTTACCGCAAGTTGTCAAATCAGCACGTGTCATGAAAAAATCTGTCGCCTATTTAATGCCGTATGTTGAAGCTGAAAAGGGCGATAAGTCTGCCAGCCTGAGTAATGGCAAAATCCTCATGGCCACTGTCAAAGGCGATGTCCATGATATTGGTAAAAATATTGTAGGGGTTGTTTTACAATGCAATAATTTTGAAATCATTGATTTAGGGGTTATGGTGTCTGCAGAAACGATTTTAAATCAAGCCCGTGAACATCAATGTGATTTAATCGGTTTATCAGGATTAATCACCCCATCATTAGATGAAATGGTACATGTTGCCAAAGAAATGGAACGGCAAGGATTTGAGATTCCCTTGATGATTGGAGGTGCGACGACTTCTAAAATACATACTGCCGTTAAAATCGAACCCCATTACAGTCATCCCGTCGTCTACGTCCCTGATGCATCACGTGCAGTGGGAGTCGCCCAAAGTTTACTCTCCAAAGAGCTAAAATTAGCCTATACCCAAAACATCACAGAAGAATATGCCCTACTTCGTGAAAAACGGGCTAAAAACACGAAACAGCGTAAACATCGCACCTTACCACAAGCCCGTGCACATAAATTATCCTTAAATTACACACCAATCCTGCCCACTTTTTTAGGGATCAAAGTATTTGAAGCCTATTCACTGGAAGAATTACGGCCCCGTATTGACTGGACACAATATTTTAAAATGTGGGGATTATCAGGACGTTATCCTGATATTTTAGAATCCGAAAATCAGAAAGTGCGTGAAGAAGCCCGTTCTGTCTATCAAGATGGGCAAAATATGTTAGAACAGATTATTGCGGGAAAATGGCTTCAAGCAAATGCTGTGATTGCTTTTTTCCCTGTAAATCGTATCAATGATGATGATATTGAAGTCTATACAGATGATCATCGTACTGAGGTTAAAACAGTCTTACATCATATTCGCCAACAACTCTTAAAAGATCGTCCTAATATGTGTCTTGCAGATTTTATTGCGCCCAAAGGGCATAAAGATTATATCGGTGCCTTTGCGGTGACAACGGGCATAGGGATTGAAAAACAGATTGCCCGTTTCCAAAAAAATCAAGATGATTATAGTAGTATTATCTTAAAAGCACTGGCTGATCGTTTGGCAGAAGCCTTTGCAGAACGCATGCATGAACGAGTACGTCAAGAATTTTGGGGATATGCTGCTCAAGAAAACTTGAGTAATGAAGAATTAATTAAAGAGCGTTATCAAGGGATACGTCCTGCCCCCGGTTATCCCGCTTGCCCCGATCACACCGAAAAAGCAACACTGTGGAACTTAATTGAACCTGACAAACATGCCCAGATTCATTTAACGGAAAATTTTGCCATGTTTCCAGCCGCATCCGTATCAGGTTGGTATTTTGCACATCCTGAAAGTCAGTATTTTGGAACAGGTAAGATTGAGAAAGATCAAGTAAAAGATTATGCCCAACGTAAAGGGATGACAGTAGAAAAAGTGGAACAGTGGTTAGCACCGATTTTGGGATATTAAAGACAACTTTGTCTGAATCAGAATTTACAGAATTATAGAATTTTCAGAATCAAGACTATTTGGTTGCGCCCCAACGGGGGCTATCTATTATTCTTCTTGCAAGTAACGACTCACGGTTTTTTTCAATTTATCAGCATGTTGTGAAATATCATTGATATTATCAAGTAAAATTTTTTCTTCTGTCTTGTTATCAAGAAAGATTCCTAAGCGTTTTGTTGTAGCACTGTTGAAATGTAAGCGACAAATAGGCTTGCGATTGTTATCATCAAACAAAATACCACAATAATTAATGGTATCACGCATCACTACTCTTGTAGGATCAATAACATCTTGAAGAATCGTTTTAACAATATTATGTCCTTCTATCTCTTCCGGTGTTGTGATAATTCTACTTTCCCTTTCTTTTTTCTTTTCTTCTTTAGTCAGTACCGGTTTTTCTAGTATTAACAGGGCATGAGAAGACACCACTTCTTCTGTGACTAAAGCTGATGTTAAACGTTCATTAATCTGATCATTTAGAAATTGTTGTAATGCTTTTTTTACAAAATCAGTAAATTGTTGTTTCACTGACGGGGCTAATCTACCTGAGTACACTTTGGAAGCAAAAAATTTTACAAATTCTTCTGATGGCTCAGTAAATTGTGCTGCTAAAAGACGTTTGATATGTTTTGTATATTTTAATTCAACAGCAGCAGTGACATTTTCATTAAGATCAAAAAATGATTGACTGAATCTCTTTAAATCTTCAGCAACAGACTCTTTGAAATTCAGAAGATTAAATTCGAAAAAGGGCTTAGCGTCCATTTTATTAGGTTCTTCAATATCCGTATAAAAATAGTAACTGATACCATTGGTTAATACGGCAAAACGAGCCTCAGTAACGCTAAAATAGCGATAAAGTTGAGATTTATGTTCTTTATCAATCTCGAGTCCACACCATTTACATTCAAATAAAATAATGGGTTTGCCATCCTTCATAATGGCATAATCCACTTTTTCACCTTTTTTGGTACCCATATCGGCTGTGAATTCTGGGATCACTTCTGCGGGATCAAAAACATCATACCCCAATGCTCTGATAAAGGGCATGACAAAAGCATTTTTTGTGGCTTCTTCAGTTTGAATATCTTTCCGTTTTTTAACAATTTTAGAGGAAAGAACTTGTAGTTCGTCTATTAAATCCATTTGATAATTGAGGTATAATGTATATATATAAATGAGTCCAAACAGTCAATCCCCTATCATTGGACTCGTCTTAGTTTTCTTATGGCTATGTTGCCAAATGCGGCACTGCTAATTTATAGATTTCTGTTAAAGATTGCATGTTAAGTTGTGCAGTAGTATCTGTGGCAGTCAGCATGTCTAATGTTTTCTGATTTGCTTGTTGAAGATCTAGAAAAAGTTGTATATTCTCTAAAGCAGCAGCACATTGAAGTGTCATGATGTGAAGCATAGATTGTGCATTGTGATCCAAATAGGCTGCTTCTTCTAAATAAATAAAGCCTATTGGATATTCTTGTCGCATCAGCGGGAGCAAAAGTGCATGTTCAGGCAAATTATCATTAGATTCTTTGCCTAAAACCTGTAGCAAACAGGTTTTCACCAAATCTTCAGTATCATCAGATTCTATAAAATGCCCACTCGTTGCTTGAATATTAATGATTTGTTCCTGAAAAGTCACAATAAATCCATTAGCAATAGGGTGCATGACACCGTGTTCTCCTAAATTGCACAAACCAATCATTTGAGTCAATGCTTGATTGAAAAATTCTTTAAGAGATTGAAGATGGTAGAGTCCCGGCACTGCATCAATAATTTTTTTCAGTGCTTTGCGGTTATTATCAAGAGTAGACAAATCATTAAAAGATTTTAACGCAACACGCATCGTGGTATAAAGTTTTTGAGCAGTTAATTCTGTTTTTTCTTTATAATCATCAATATCATAACGTTCAATCACCTCTTTTTCAGGCGCCATACCGGGTTGACCTGTGCGAATAATCAATCGAATGAGAAATCTTTTGATGTCATTACGAATAAAGTCAATTAATAAAAGTCCAGCATCATCAGTTTCCATCACAACATCTACAAATGCGACTGCAATATCACTTTCATTTTTTAAAATTTCACGGGCTTCTTTACCAGACATTGCCTTCAGTATTTCTAGCTTTTTACCTGCAAACTCAAAATTTTTAAGGGCAAGACGTGTCATAGTATGGATATCAATTTCATCATCCACAATCAGTATTTTCCAAGGCGCAAGTTTTTGTTTTGGAGTAGTCGTTTTTAGCTGACTACTATCAACAGTAGAAGTATCTGTACTGTCTTTTTTCTTTCTAATAATTTTCATATTATAATGTTCTATGCTTTAATGGGCAAAGACTGGGCAACAGGAAAATCAATTTTAAATAAAACCCCATTACCCACGCTACTCTCGCAAGTTATTGTGCCTTCCAATTTAGATTTGACAAGATTATAACAAATATACAAGCCTAATCCACTGCCCCCATCTCCCCGTTTAGTGGTAAAAAAGGGTTCAAATATTTTGCTTAAATTGGAAGGTGCAATGCCTTTACCTGTATCGGAATATTCTAGATGTAAATACTTTTCTTCTTTTAATTCAACCACAATTTTGATGCTCCCTGCTTGTGTACCTTTTTCAAATCCATGAATAAGGCTATTCATCATGAAATTGGTCAAAAGTTGCTCTAAGGTACCTGGGATACTGTAAATATTTAATGTGTCTGAACATTCAACTTGAATGTCAATGGATGTTTGTTTAAATTTATTATGTAAGCTATTACTGACATCAGAAATAAGGGATTTCATGCCAAATTTCATGACTTCGTCAGACGTTTGATCAACGGCGGTCCGTTTAAAACTACCGACTAAAGCCGACGCCCGTCTTAAATTTGACAGCGTGAGACTCGCTGCTTCTTCAATCGTTTCTAATACGGAAACCAAATCTTCTTCTTCCACTTCATCTTGTTGTAATAACTTGTGAATAATTTGAGTATTTTCTTGTAATGTAGAAGCCGATCCGACAGCCACACCAATCGGTGTATTAATCTCATGTGCAAAACCTGCCACTAATCGTCCTAAGGATGCCATATTTTCATTTTGAACAAGTACTTGACGTGTTTGCTCCAATTCTTCTATCTTCGCGTGTAATTGGGAAGTTCGTTTAAAGACGGTGGCATCTAAAGTGGCAAGCGTTTGTGCATTTTCTAAGGAAATGGCAATTTGTGTTGATAACATTTTTAAAACATCAACACGATCGTAAGTAAAGGCGTTAGTCGTTAAATCATTTTCTAAATAAAATAAGCCAATCAGTTGATTTTTATAAATAATGGGAAAACAGAGAATGGATTGAGAACGATGTTTTAAAATATAAGGATCATTCGCAAATAACTCCATTTCGCTCGCATTATTCAAAACCAAAGGTTTTTGTGTTCTTGCGGTATAAATTACAATCGCTTTACATAAATCAGGGGTATCTTTATCAATCTCAACAGCATCCAAAGGCACAGAATTTAATACTTGTACTTTTTCAACGGTGCCATAGGCTTCAATAGAAAAGACTGCTAATTCATTACTGTGTTTAGCTGTTTTTTTCAAAATTAACCACCCTTCTTGTGCACCCGCATTTTCTATCACGATATGCATGAATTTTTTGATTAATTGCTCGGGTACAATTTCACAAGAAATGGCTTGCGATGCTTTCATAACCGTTGACAAATCCAATGAATTTTCTGTTGAAAGTGTCATCATTGACGATTGCGTATCACTCGTTAAACAACTGTCATTATTTCGGGAATGAATGGGTGTTTTAGTCTTGGAAATTAAGTCAGGGTATTTTTCTTCCAAATCTTGAACTTTACGTTGTGCCCCCCAAAGCTGATAGTCATAATGGGCTTTAGTCATGTAAAGTCTTGCAATTTCTTTTTTATCTCTTGCCACCCAAAACTTAGCAGCCAATTCATTGGCTAAACCTCGATTTTGAATAAAATCATTTTCACATGCTGATTTAATGGCTTGATCATAAAAGTCCATGGCTTCTAAGTCTTGACCTAAAATACGTGCTTTTTCTGCTTCAATGAGGAGATATTTATGCAAAAAATTATCGGGACAATTATCAGCCCAAATTTTCATTTGTTTTTGATTTTGTTCTAATTGCAACAATTGTTGTTCTTTTTCTTCTTCTGAAAACAGTGCCGCAATACTCAAGGAATAGAAAAAATTATGTTCTGCGACTGAAACGGTGCCGATAACAAAATCAAGTTGTTTTTCGGCCATAATGGCAGATTTCAACGCATCTGGATATTTTTCATAAAAGTACAGAATTTGAGATTTTACAATATGATAGCGACAAATAGAGAAAAAACTGCTATTTTTTTCACATCTTGCTAAATAATCTGCTTCCGTCAAATCCTCAATATCAAAGGTCAGTTTGTTAGCCGTTTTGCCCGTTAAATTTAATAAACAAAGTTGTCCCCCTTGCAAAGAATCTATCGCATATTGATTCCCGGTTTTTTGACTGAAAGATAAGCTAGATACCGATTCTGATAAAATTTCGTCTAACACTTCTCCTTGAAAAAACGAGTTAAAAAACTGTCGAATATTAATATATCCTGCAAAAGGTATTAATCCAGAGGCTAAGGCAGCTTCAAAAGCTTCATTATTTAAAACACGTGTGCGATTAATATGTTTAACCCAAGAACTGACAAAGTTACTAAAATAATAATAGGCTTTACTTTTTTGAGATAAATTATTGAATTTTTCGGTGAGTTTTAAAGCCATACGCCCAAACTGATAACCCGCTTGATATTCACCAGAAATAGCACCAAGTAATATGCCGTAACAAGAGTAACTGGCAGCTGATTCAGCAACATGACCATTTTTGAGTGACAGATTGACTGATTTCAAAACAATCAGGTTAAATAAATCTTTATTCACAATATATGCTAAAGGATGCATATTGGATAATAAACGCATGGCTAACTTGTGTTCTGGCAAAGTCATTTCTGATTTATCGACTAAAGAGGCGATATCTTGATGACCCAAATTTTCTTTTGCTTTAGAAAATTCTATATCCAACGCTTTTTGTAAATGATGTGCGGGCCAATCAATTCCTAATAAAGCAAGTGCTTGTATGCCTATTTGAATGGCTTCAGCATATTTTGCTTTTAAGGTTTTTTGTACAATTAATAAGTTATAAAGTTCTGCCTTTTCAAAAGCGGTATTGGCATGTGTCAAGGTTTGGTTAATCAATTCTTCAGAATGTGTAAAATTACCATTTAAATATTCAATGGTGGCTAACACTTCATGTAATTCAAAAGTTAACTCATAGCATTCTGTCCAAATTTTATCCTGAAAACTACTGTGTTGTAACAGTTCTAAGGCAAAGGTTAAATACTCTTTTGCTGCCGCATAAGCCATTGCATTTTTGGCTTTTTTACCTGCTTCTAAATTTAAATGAACCAGTTGAATTTGTTCATCAGTGCTTTCAATTAAGGCCCGACCAATATTAAGATGTTCAACAACTTTAAAGAGTTGCTCTTGAAATGTGTCACTGTTACTTGATAACTGTTTACGCAAACGTTTTCCAATCTTAAGATGTACTGATTGTTTATGACGTTCATCAATAAGGGTATAAGCCGCTTGCTGCATACGATCATGCAAGAATTTATATTTATTATACAGCAGAAAATGTGCAACTAAGGTATCACTATCGGTATCTTTCGATTCAGAGGTGGCTATAATTAAACTTTCCTGAAGGGCAGGCAATAGATATTCATAAGTCTCAACTAATGAATTATCAGAGATAATAGAGAGGGTATATAAATCGAAATGATTACCCACACAAGCCGCAAGCTGTAATACTTTTTGAGTATTTTCAGGTAATTTTTTAAACTTACCCAACATTAAATCAACCACATTATCGGTGATATCCAGTGCTTTAAGCTTTTGCATATCCCAATGCCAACCACTATTTTGAATATCAAAGGTCAGTAAACGTTCTTGATACAGTATTTTTAAAAATTGATTGACAAACAGAGGATTACCTTGCGTCTTCTGCATCACTAATTCTGCTAAGGGCAAAATCGTTTTTGAAGCAGAATGTAAGGTGTCTGCAATTAATTGGGTCACATGATCAATATTAAGCGGTACTAAGGTGATTTGGTTGATGACAATGCCATGTTTGCGCAATTCATTAAAAGTGAGCATCACGGGATGTGTGGAAGTCACTTCTGTTTCACCATAAGCCCCCATCAGAAATAGATAACGTGTATATTCATCTATCATTATGATTTCAATTAATTTAAGTGAGGCTAAATCTGCCCACTGTAAATCATCTAAGAAAATGACTAAGGGATGCTTGGGGCGACAAAATACCCAAATAAATCTTTTAAACACCAAATGAAAACGATTTTCTGATTCAAGAGAAGATAAGGTTTGCACTTCTGGTTGTTTGCCGACAATCATTTCAATTTCTGGAATGACATCAATAATAATTTGACCATTCTGTCCAAAAGCAGTTAATAATCGTTTGCGCCAATATTCAAGTTGTGTTTCACTTTCTGTCAACAATTGCTGCACTAAATCACCAAATGCACTCATAATAGCACTATATGGAATATTACGTTGAAATTGTTCAAATTTTCCAGAAATGAGATAACCCCGTTTTTTGGTCAGGGATTTATAAATTTCGGGGACTAAGGTTGATTTACCTACCCCAGAATATCCCACTATTTTCATCATTTCTGTTGAACCTTCACTCACACGATCAAAGACGGTTAAATAGTTGTCTAATTCAGATTCTCTCCCATATAATTTGCTTGGAATTTGAAAATTTTCTGAGATTTCCTCTTTTCCACAAATAAAATCTTCAATTTTACCCGTATGTTGCAATTGTTGTTGACACGATAATAAGTCTGTTTTTAAGCTAAATGTACTTTGATAACGTGCTTCTGTGGTTTTTTCTAATAATTTTAATGTGATATCTGAGATGACTTTTGGAATATCATCATTAATAATATACGGGGCTGTAGGACGTTTTGCAATATGACAATGTACTAATTCCAATCTATCGGTGCTTTCAAAGGGCGGATGTCCCACTAACATTTCATAAAAGACACATCCTAAAGAATAAAAATCAGTACGATAGTCTATGACACGGTTCATACGTCCTGTCTGCTCAGGAGACATATATTGGAGTGTGCCTTCCAATAAATTTTGCGGTGTTTTCGTTTGTGTTTCTGAGGTGATGCGTGATGCGATGCTAAAATCAGTTAATTTGACTTGTCTTGTTTGCAAATTAATAATGATATTAGCGGGTTTAATGTCTTTGTGAATAATATTATTGGCATGTAACTCACCTAAACATTTTGCAAGTTTGATGGCAATATGCAAAAATGTCGTTAAATCAATATGTTGTTTCTGAATAACTTCTCTTAAGGAATCTCCTTTAATATCCTCAAAAATTAAAACAACACTGTTTTGATGCTTGAGTAATGCATATGATTTGACAATAGATTGTAAATTTAAATCTTTGGTAATGTCATATTCATGATGAAATTGTGCAATTTTTTTAGGATCTAGCGAATCTTTTTGCAAGCCTTTGATAATCACCGGTTGATTATCTTGCGTGCGATAGCCCCGATAAACGATTGTTTCTGCACTCTCGTAAATTTTTGTGGTGACTGTATAATCAACAAGTGTGAGCATCTTTCTTTTCCTATTTTAAATCATCTCGTACAATCGACCATTTATCAGGATCGATATCCTTATCAGGAAGCAAAGCACCTTGTTTCATTTGAATAATAGCTTCTAGGTTAGCTAATTCTTTTGCATTATTTTCTACAACAGATGCATTTTTTTGAATACCATTGGCAATGGCTTGTCCTATTTCTTTACTGGCGCGATCCATACCACATAATTCAATCACTCTAAAAGCGGTGCTTAATCGTGTTTCAATCCCTGTTTCCATATCACCCATCAAGAGTTCTACAACATCTAACGCCAAATTTGCGATATCTTGTAGCCGTTCTTGATATTTCTCATCTTTATATTTTGACATGTTTCAAAATGTTCCTTAGTAAGTTGTGTCAAATGGAATATACACTTTTTCTAACATTTCTTCATATTCACGACTTAGAATGCTATCTATTGTAATCCCGCCTCCACTTTTATAAATAAATTTATTACCTTGTCGTTCTATAAAACGAATCATCACGCCACTGTCTAATAATGTGCCGTTATAATAGCCAAAGACGCCTGTAAAAAATCCTCGTTGATACGCTTCAATATTGTGAATAATTTCAAGCGTTTTTCTTTTTGGAGTACCTGATATAGAACCTGCAGGCAATAGTGATAATAAGATATCACCAATTCTTTCAGGCCAGCTGTGTTCTAAACTGCCTACAATTTCTGAACTCACTTGTAATAATTCACTACTTCCCGCTTTAATTTTATCTATATATCTGAATTTGTTGACTTTAACATTTTTGGCAACGATTGAGAGATCATTTCTAAGCAAGTCCACAACCATGGTATGTTCTGCTTTTTCTTTTTTATCTGCTAGAATTTTGTGTTGTGCATTTGGAATGATAGCATTAATTGTACCTTTCATGGGATAAGTTTTAATGAGATCATTTTCAATTCTAATAAAGCGTTCAGGTGAAAACGTGATAAATTGATTTTTAAAATAGAGTCTAAAGGGGGCTTGACTTGCGTGAAAGATATTTAACAGTGAAGTGGGTATCTCTATTTCTGTAGGAGCAGTTAAATTAAGTAAATAGGTATTGCCTTCAATCATTTCTGCAATAATTTTGTTAAAAGAACGTGTATATTGAGCAAAATTAATGGGTTTTTTTTTCAACTGAGATACGACATAATGGGATCGAGCCTCATGTTTAATATTCGTCATCCCATCAATTGAAAAAAAAATGTGTTTATCTATTTGATCAAGTCTTGATACATAATAATTTTTAAGCTCAAAATCAATAATAAATAAAAACGGAATTTTTTCCTGCCCTAATTGATTTAATTGGTTTAATAGTTTTTTTATCATTTTATTCTATTATGGCATAAATATTAATTTAAAATTTTGAAAATAGTGTAATATAACAAATTATTAATACATGCTGGAGAAAATAAATATGAGAGGAATGGAAGATCGCGATGGAGTCATCTGGTTTGATGGCAAGATGATACCTTGGCGAGAGGCGAAAGTACATGTGTTGACACATACTTTGCATTATGGGATGGGTGTGTTTGAAGGTATTCGAGCCTACAAGGCAGAACAAGGCACTGCAATTTTCCGTTTACAAGAGCATACACGTCGTTTATTTGAATCAGCACATATTTTGGGCATGCCCATGCCTTATGATAAAAAGACGATTAACGAGGCGTGTCGTGCTGCGGTACGTGATAATAATTTAGATGCTGCCTATATTCGTCCGATGTGCTTTTATGGATCTGAAGGCATGGGATTACGTGCTGATAATTTAAAGGTTCATGTTATCGTCGCAGCTTGGAGTTGGGGAGCTTATTTGGGGGCTGAGGGCATGGAAAAGGGGATTCGTATACGCACATCTTCTTATACACGTCACCATGTTAATATTACCATGTGTAAAGCCAAAGCAAATGGTAATTACATGAATTCCATGTTAGCGTTACAAGAAGCTTTAACCACAGGTTATGATGAAGCCTTATTGTTAGACACGGAAGGCTACGTGGCTGAGGGGAGCGGTGAAAATATTTTTATTATACGTGATGGTGTGCTTTATACACCTGATGTCACTTCCGCTTTATCTGGAATTACACGTGCGACCATTTTTACGCTTGCTGAAGAAATAGGCTTGAAAATACGTGAAAAGCGTATTACTCGAGATGAGGTGTATATTGCTGATGAGGCCTTTTTCACAGGATCAGCGGCAGAAGTGACCCCCATTCGTGAATTAGATAATCGTACTATTGGTAAGGGTATACGGGGTCCCATCACGACGCAATTACAAAGCTTATATTTTGATGTGGTGCATGGTCGTCATCAAACACATCAAGATTGGTTGACATTTATTCGTTAAAAACAAGGATTTAGACATGAGTAAAAACGGCACCGCACTACCCAACGACAAAAAGCATTATGATATTAGCAAAAATGAGTTACCTTTGCATTGTCCAATGCCTAATATGAGTTTATGGAATTCACATCCGCGTGTTTTTCTTGCTATTGATAAAATTGGCAAGATTAAGTGTCCTTATTGTGGGACAGATTATAGTTTAAAGACATCTCCTTAAAAGAACATGCTCCAGAATTCAAAAATTTTGGTTATTGGGCCATCATGGGTTGGCGATATGGTGATGGCACAAAGTTTATTTAAAGTGTTGAAGCATGAACAGCCGAACGTCATGATTGATGTCTTGGCACCCACGTGGAGTGAAGGATTACTCCAACGGATGCCAGAAGTACACCAATTTATCTCTCATACGATTCAACATGGTCAATTGGGATGGCAAGAACGACGTCGTATTGGAAGTACTTTACAGCTTGACTCCTATCAACAAGCTATTGTATTACCTAATTCGTGGAAATCAGCATTAATTCCATTTTGGGCTAATATTCCACGTCGTACAGGTTATCGGGGTGAAATGCGTTATGGTTTACTCAATGATGTGCGTAAAAAGCAACACACTAAAACAGTTGAACAATTTGCAGCACTTGGGATAACCTCAAGCATTCAATCTATTCCGCAACCTCATTTATTACCAGAACCTGTTGCACCTACCCTACAAGGGTTACATTTAGATTTTCCACAAGTGCCTATTTTAGCCTTATGTCCCGGCGCAGAATATGGTCCTGCGAAATGTTGGCCTTTAGAATATTATGCCACCTGTGCTCAAGAAAAAATACGTGAAGGCTGGCAGGTTTGGATCTTAGGTTCCAAAAAAGATATCCCAATCGCACAGAAGATTCAAGCTTTAACAGGCTGTCTTAATTTATGTGGTCAAACTTCCTTACCAGAAGCAGTAGATTTATTATCACTAAGCACCGCTGTAATCACTAATGATTCTGGATTAATGCATGTCGTTGCAGCTTTAGATAAACCGTTGATTGCCTTATATGGTTCCTCGAGTCCCAAGATGACCCCACCTTTAAGTGATTTGGCTCATATTGTATCTTTGGAGTTAGCCTGTAGTCCTTGTTATCAACGTACTTGTCCTAAACAACATTTAAAATGTTTACAAGACATCACACCTGAGCGTGTTCTTGAGATATTAAAGCAAATATCGCACACTTAATAGGAAACACACAAAAATCCCAATAAAAGCGATAAACATGATAAATTCTGACATACCCCAAAATAACCCTAATAAACCACATACTGCAAGTCCCAAAGCGACACTGACTATAATCAGTAGCGTTTGTTGGATGGTAAAACCTGCTTTTAACAATAAATGATGTAAATGTTCACGATCAGGGGAAAAGGGAGACGTGCCTTTGAGACTTCTGTGTATCGTTAAACGTGCGACATCCAACAATGGCAGTGCAAATATCCATAATGCTGTTACAGGCGTCATCGCACGTTGTTCTCCTTGTGACAAACTGATTAAAAACCACACGATGATGAATCCTAAAAACATACTTCCCGCATCCCCCATAAACACTTGAGCATGTGCTTGTCCAGGATAGCGTAAATTAAATATTAGAAAAGCCAATATCGTCATTATTAAAATTAATAAAATCTTCCATACTGCCTCTAATCCTGCCATCCAAGCGATAAAACTTAAAGCAGATAAGGTAATGATTGTTAAACTACCTGCTAAACCATCAATACCATCAGACATGTTCATGGCATTAATAGCCATCACTATTGCTAATATTGTAAAGATTCCTGTAGTCCAAAAATCTAATTCAATAATCTCTGATGTCCAAGTAAGGGCTCCAAATTCATGCAATGCTATCTCAGCATTACTCATCATTAAAATACCCACTAAAATTTGTACCAAAAAACGGGCAGTATGGGGTAAATCATGAAAATCATCTAACACACCCACAAACATTAAGATCGCAGCACAAGCGACTAAAGTACGTAAATTTAAAAGCTGTTGATCTGTAATTAATAAGGTCAACATAAAACCACAAAATATCGCAATTCCGCCAATCAATGGAATATTGCCCTGATGATGTTTACGATCATCAGGCTGATCCACAAAACCAATACGTACTGCTAACGGTTTCAATTTATGTATCAGTAAGATTGTCATTGAAAAAGCGATGATCAAGCTAATTATAGTCATCATTTAATTTTTCCAATTTTTTTCCTTGTGTATTATTATAGCATAAAATATGACTTTTGTTAATTTGATGTTTGGCATCATATACAGTATACTATTTATAAATAATTAATTTTACAAGATGGATTGATGAGATGGATGATTTATTAGAACTGTTAAATAACCTGGCTCATATCAAAGATTTTGATCGCATTTCTATCAGTTTGGCTTCGCCCGAAAAGATACGTTCCTGGTCTTATGGAGAAATTAAAACCTCAGAGACGATCAATTATCGTACTTTTAAGCCAGAAAATGAGGGGCTCTTTTGTGCTAAAACCTTTGGTCCCATTAAAAATTATGAGTGTTTATGTGGAAAATATAAACTATTTAAGCATCAAGGGATTGTGTGTGAAAAATGCGGTGTGGAAGTCACTCAAACATCATTACGCAGAAAGCGTATGGGGCATATTGAATTAGCTGCCCCTATTGCACATATTTGGTATCTTAAATCTTTGCCATCGCGTTTGGGATTATTGTTGGATATGTCTTTACGTGATGTAGAACGTGTTCTTTATTTTGAATCTTATATTGTGATTGAACCGGGTGCTACGCCTTTGGTTTTGGGTCAAATATTATCAGATGCAGATTATTTGGCACAATTAGAATTATATGGACATGAATTTAAGGCACAAATGGGTGGTGAGGCTATTCATGCGTTATTACGTGCGATCGATCTTCCTAATTTACTCAAACAATTGCCAGAACAGATTAAAACGTCTCAATCTGAAACACTTAAGAAAAAATTAAGAAAGCGTTTTATGTTGGTGCAATCGTTTTTGCATTCTGGTCACAAACCAGAATGGATGATTTTAAAAGTATTGCCTGTATTACCGCCAGATTTACGTCCCTTAGTACAATTTGAAGGGGCACGTTTTGTCACTTCTGATTTGAATGAGTTATATCGTCGGGTTATTAATCGCAATAATCGTACCAAACGTTTAATGGCATTGAAAGCACCTGCGGTGATTATTCACAATGAATTACGTATCTTACAAGAATCTGTAGATGCATTACTTGATAATGGACGACGACATAAGGTATTTACAGGCACACATAAACTCCCCCTACAATCACTTTCAGATATGATTAAGGGTAAGCAAGGTCGATTTCGCCAAAATCTATTGGGAAAACGGGTTGATTATTCAGGTCGTACAGTCATTATAGTGAATCCTTCTTTAAAATTACATCAATGCGGTATCCCAAAAGAAATGGCTTTAGAACTTTTTAAACCATTTTTATTTGAACCTTTGAAAAAACGTGGATTAGCAGTTTCTATTAAAGTCGCCAAAAAATTGATTGAACAGAAAAAATCCATTATTTGGGATATTCTTAAAGAAGTGGTGTTGCATCATCCTGTATTGTTAAATCGAACACCGACTTTACATCGTTTAGGAATTCAAGCGTTTGAACCCATTTTAATTGAAGAAAAGGCAATTCAATTACATCCCTTAATTTGTAAAGCATTTAATGCTCATTTTGATGGTGAGCAAATGGCGGTGCATATTCCTTTATCATTAGAAGCACAGCTTGAAGCACGTGTGTTAATGATGTCTACTCATAATATCCTATCTCCCGCCAATGGGGAACTTCTGATTATACCATCCGCAGAAATGGTGTTAGGTTTATATTGGATAACTTATGAATGTGCGGGCGTACAAGGGGAAGGGAAGATATTTTTAGATATTAATGAAATACAGCGGGCTTATGACGCAAAAATAGTTGATATAGGCGCATGTATTGAAGTACGTTTGAATCATCAACGTGTTAAAACAACTTATGGGCGTACGTTAGTTTTACAGTGTTTACCTACTGGATTTCCCTTTAAACTTATTAATCGTTGTTTAAC